>CAJOFV010000023.1 GCA_905233925.1 Paludibacteraceae bacterium | reverse complement strand
TTACGGAAATAACCTGCGGACGGAACATGTGATAGGTGTAATTTGCGCCGAAATGTATCTCATGCCGCACGTTCGGACGCCATTCAAAATTAGTCTGTGCCATCAAATCCATGATGTAGGAGTTATAGCCCATGCCGAATTCGTCTTTCTCCGATTGCGAGTTCTCCCTTTCTTCCTGCGAGATGGAAAGTTTATATTTGTAGCGTGTAAAACTGACCTGCGTGGTGTTGTACAGCCGCCCGTTGAAACGGTGTTCATAATTGGCTGCCGCAAAAAGATTCCCCCAGTTGTAGCGCATTTTCGTGCGGTAATCATAGCCGTCACTGCTTTCGTTTCCCCGCATCCGCGCATAAATAACATCGTCACCGATGTAAAACGAACCGCTCAACTTGTCGTTCTCGGAAAAAATGTGCGTCAGCTTGGCATTAACGTCGTAAAAATAATAGCCTCCGGTCGTCACTTCTTCGCCATTGGTTTGCGACGAGGTTACCGCAGCAGCAATAGGCGCTACGAACAGATCATAAATCGTCCGGCGGGCAGAGATATTGAAGGTCGTTTGGCCTTTTATCCCCTCTTTGTTTTTATAACTTTTCCAATCCGTTTTGTTCCAATATATCGGTCCCTCAACGCTTACTTTTGTTGCCACCAGCCCCACTGTCACATTGCCATGATAGCCATAGGCATCGCCGTCTTTCTGCCGCACATCAATAATGGACGAAAGCCGTCCGCCGTAACGCGCGGGGAAATTGCCTTTGTAAAGCGTCACATTCTTGACAGCATCCGCATTGAAAACGGAAAAGAATCCCAACATGTGATTCACCGAATACAACGGTACACCGTCCAGCATAATCAGGTTCTCGTCCGGACCGCCGCCGCGGACATATATGCCTGCGGAGCCTTCTGATCCGGATTGCACGCCAGGCAGCAACTGAATCGCCTTCAGCACGTCTGTCTCGCCGCCAATGGCCGGAATATCTTTGATTTGAGAAACCGGCACTTCGATGGCTGACATCTGCACGGTCTGGACACCACTGACAGAAGCTGTAGCTTCAACAGTAATTTCTTTCAGTTCCGTTGCCAAAACAACCTGACCGGTAATGATGGTATCTTGCATGAGTGCAAACGGCTCCAAACGCAATGTCATATAGCCGACATAATTCATTTGTAACTCCACTTCGCCCTCCGGCAGCGTAAGCGAATAGAATCCGCTGGCGTTAGAAACAGTTCCCAGCCGTGAGCGCAAGTCAAAGACGGTCGCACCGATGAGACGTTCGCCCGTTTCTTTATCCGTCACATAGCCGTTTACAGTATATGTACGTGCCCCGATAGTGATTGGGATAAGCAGCCATATCGCTAACTGGAGCCGATGCATTATATAAAGAAGTATTTCAAGATGTCGTTGCCGTTCGCGAAAATCAGCAATGCTAACAATAGCCAGAAGCCGATAGTGTTTGCCGTTTCCAGGAATTTGTCCGACGGCTGTTTGCGGGTAATCATCTCATAAATGAGGAAGAGAATATAACCGCCGTCCAACGCCGGAATAGGCAAGAAGTTCATGAATGCCAAAATCAACGACAGGAACGCGGTCATGTGCCAGAACGCATACCAATTCCACAACTTCGGGAACATGTTTCCGATAGCACCGAATCCGCCGACAGATTGCGCACCTTCTTTGGTGAAAACAAGCCGGAACTGCTTGATATACACCACCAAAACATCCCATCCGTATTTGATTCCGGCGGGAATGGACTCCAAAAACGTATAATCCTGATGCTCAATGGGGAAGAACTGATATTTGGTCTTGACAAAAACACCCATGTTCGCTTGGTCACCAATGAACATGCGCACCTGCATAGGCTGTCCCTGACGGTAGAAATCCACCGTAATACTATCGCAAGGATGTTTGTGCAATTCCTCCGTCACCAACACCTGACAGGGCGTCGGAACACCGTTTACAGCCACCACGCTGTCACCTTTTTCAATGCCGGCATAATACTCCGCCTGCTCCGGCATAACGGAGTCCACAATAAACGGAATATATTCCGTCACAAGCACATAGTGACGCTTGACATAGGATTTGTCGCTACGGGCTTTGTCGCGCTCGGCACGGTCAAAGTCGTTCTGCACAGCCAGATAACGCGTGCTCAAATCATCGGACATCACCAGCGACAGCGTATCGTCACCGCGCTGAACAAGCACATTCTTGCGTCCCTCGATAATAAGCCACTGGACTACATCCGTCAAGTCTTGCGGTTCTTCGCCGTTGATTGCCAATATCTTATCATGCTGCTCAAAACCCTCGCCCTGCATGATTTCGGAGAAATACAAGCCGCTTTCCACATTGCGTAACGGCAGCGAATCCGTGCCGTAATGGAACATCAGCGCGCCGAAAATAACCAGCGCTGCCACAAAATTGACCAGAATACCACCGATGATAATGCAGAAGCGTTGCCACACGTTCTTGGAACGGAACTCCCACGGCTGTGCAGGCTGTTTGTTAATTTCCTCGCTGCTGTGGGTTTCATCCACCATGCCGGCAATGGCACAATAGCCGCCGAGCGGAATCCAGCCGATACCCCACTCCGTATTTTCGGGGTGCTTGGACCATTCGTCTTCCTCCTTGACATTTTTGGCAAGGAACTTGAAATGCCATTTGCCGTCAAACTTTTTCGCCCGGAACAGCGAAATCCACGGATTGAAAAACAGGTAGAATTTCTCCACACGTACGTGGAAAATCTTGGCGAACGTAAAATGCCCCAGCTCATGAATAAGCACCAAAAAGCAGAGAGCAAGTATGAATTGTAATGCTTGTATCATCTGAAAAACACATTTAGCGCGCAAAAGTACAAAAAAAATTTGACCCGTGCAAATTTTTTTGTAATTATTACCACTCCAGCTTCAAACGCTTCATGGCAAAAAGGACGAGCCAGTCGGGCAAATGGTTGATAATAGGAACAATGAAATAGTTCCATGCACCGGGCATACAAGTCTTTTTGCGGCGGTGGAAAAGGACTTTCAATGCACGATTGACAAGCTTCTCGGGCGACATGGTTATTCCGAAGAACCGCAACAGTTTCCCGAACTTGTCTCCGAACGGCAGCAAGCCGGTGTCCGTAGAACCGGGAGTCACCGCCAGGACACGGACGTTGTGCCCGCGCATTTCATACCAAAGCGCCTTGCTGAAATTCAGCACATAGCCTTTGCTGGCGTTGTAACACGAAATACTTGGCATAGACATCCAAGCGCTCATGGAAGACATGTTCAGGATATAACCTTTTGGACTTTTACCATTCAGCGACTGACGATTTATCATATCCTCTGCAAAAAGGCGGCAGAGTTTGGTCATGGTCACCACATGCAGCATCACCAGCGTCTCAATCTTGCGCGGGTCAGTCAAACGGAACGCTCCGAAAAGCAAAATACCAGCATTATTGACGAGAACTTCGACGTCAAGCTTGTTATCCTTGCAGAACTGATATACCTGCTCGGCTGCATCCTGCGCAGCAAGATTGATATAAAGCGTTTTGGTCTCAACGCCAAATTGGTTCGTCAGTTGCGCAGCGGCGGAAAGGAGTTCCTGTTGCTGATTCGAAACCAACAACACATTATATTTATAATCGCGCGCGAGGGCGGTTGCATAGCGCAATCCTATCCCACTCGATGCACCTGTGACAAGAGCCCAGTTCATTTTTTCCATTTACGCATTTATTTCTGGTACTTACCGACGTATTTCATTGCAAGGAACAACATCCAGTCAGGCGTATGCTTAAGCAACGGCGTGGAAAGCCAGTTGATAAAGCCGGGCGTCGAAGCTTTTCTGCCGCGAAACATCTTGCGGAGCGCTTTCTTAACCAGTTTCTCCGGCGGAATACTTACCGTCAGTGCAACTGCTAATTTGCGCAGATTCGGCGCCAAACCGAACAAGCCGGTGTCCACAGCTCCGGGAGCCATAACAGTAATGTTCACGCCTTTAGGCTTGAGTTCGTACCAGATAGATTTCGAGAAATTATAGATAAACGCCTTTGTTGCATTGTACGTCTGAATACCCGGCATTGCCATCCACGCACTCATGGAAGACATATTGAGGATATAGCCTTTGCGGCGCGGTTTGCGGCAAATACGTTGCTTTTTCTCATCCTCCGTCAGTTCGCGGTTGCACATGGATTCGCCGAAGAGACGGGTCAGCTTGGCAACGGTAACCACATGCAGATTAAGCATCAATTCAATGCGGCGCATGTTGGTCTCGCAGTACGGATTGAAGAAGAAAACCCCCGCGTTATTTATCAAAATATCAACCACATAGCCATTCTCCTGACACCAGGCAAAAAGATTTTCTGCGGCATCCTGCTTGGACAAATCGGCATACTTGGCTATCGTTTGGACGTTGTATTTTTCAGCAAGGTCTGCTGCCACTTCCGCCAGTTCTTTCTCCTGATTGCTGACAAGCAGCAAGTCCGTATGATAATCCCGTGCCAGTTGGGTGGCATACTGCAAACCTATGCCGCTTGACGCTCCTGTTACCAGCGCTAACATCTTATTATTTACGATTTAATGATTTACGATTTACGATATTTCTCCTGTGCTTCTTTTGCGTTTTTCTCCAACTTGGCGATTTCGCGTTTGAGACAGTTGGGAATCTTCTCGCCATCACGCTCCACGCACTCATGGCACTTCATTTCCTTGCTGTACATACGTCCGACGCAATAGTTCGAACGTCCGCAGCCTGCGTGGTAATGGATATTCTCCTGAATATGCTTCACAAAATCCGGATCCTTGATTAGCACGTGGGCAATTTGGAAGAGTTCGAAGCCTTCGTCCATGATGGTCTGGCAGTTATCACCGGACTGCACACCACCGACATAAATCAGCGGCACATCCTTTATTTCCTGTTGGAAACGTTTGGCGTATTCCATGAAATAGAGTTCCTTGAACGGCTGCGTGGGTGTCATGATCGCCCCGACAAACGGAATATGCAATGCTGCCTTGAGCCACCACATATTGCCCGGCATATAATGTGCCAGCGTCTTTATCGGCATGGCTGAACGCAGAATCGTCATCGGCGAACGGCTTACGGAACCGCCGGAAAGGACGATGCCATGCACTTTGTGTTTAGCTATTTCCTTTGCAATCTTGATACCTTCTTCAATGTCAGAACCATGCCAGCAGTCATCAAACATGTTCGTCTTCACAACTACAGCCATATCATTTCCGGCGTGCGCCATTACTTCGTCCAAAACTTCGTTCATGAAGCGGACACGATTCTCGAAAGAGCCACCGTATTCGTCGTGACGATGATTGGTACGCGGCGATATAAACTGCGAGATAAGGTACGCATGACCAGCATGAATTTCCACGCAATCAAAACCCGCCTCACGGCAGAAATCCACTGCTTCGCCAAAGTGTTTGACGATGGTTTTGATTTCACTGACTTTGAGACGACGGTGAAGCGTGGGTGAATAGAGGTTAAAACCTGTGTCGGCACTAACCGGCATACAGTGGCAGGTCGCATAATGCGTCATATTGCCGCAGTGACCAAGCTGGATAGAAACTTTGGCGCCCTCGGCATGTACTGCATCGGTGAGTTTCTTCAATCCGGGTAAGGCTTCGGGGCGCACATAAAGTTGTCCGTCAAAAGAAACTCCGGAGAGGTCCACCGCGCAATATGCTACCGTAGTCATACCTACTCCGCCGTGAGCAACAGAAACGTGATAATCCTCCAACATTTGCGTCGGAGCGTTAGCACGTGCCATATTCTCAAACGCTGCGGAACGAATAATTCTGTTCCGCAGTGTTATTGGTCCTAATTGATAGGGAGTGAACAATTTGTTCATTTTCTCATTTACCATTTCTTTTTAATATATAAAGGGTATAATACGCTTAAGCCTTTTCATGTCAAACTCGTCGGGAAACTCTTTCTCATACTTGTGATAAATCGAGTTGGCACGCGGTACGAGATTGCAGCAAGTAAACCACCAGAACAGTAGTCCGGCAAATGACCACGTCAAAATCGCGAAGCCGAACCATTCGGTGATTTCGCCGAAGTAATTGGCACTGGTCACATACTTGTACAGACCTTTTTTCGGCAAGTAGTGATTCGTATCGCCGGGCTTGCGAAGATGACGAATTACATGGTCGGAATGCATATTGATAATCCAGCCACAGAAGAAAATCAAAGTACCAATGATGAAACGCGGGTCTAAAAGCCATTCGGGCGTATACATTTCCGCGCAGTATCTTGGTGCCAAATGGAACAGCCAAAAGCCCTGAATATAGCCATTGACAATATTCCAGATTACCGAAAAAATCATAATTACCAACGGCATTTGTCCCTTCCCCTTCAGCAGGAACGGAAAGATAAACGAGCGCTGGAAATAATGGAACTCAAAGAGAAGGAGAAATACCAGATACGGCACCTGTCGCGTAACCGAATAGGGCGACATTGCCCAAAGATACAATACAATAAGGAATACCGGCATTTCCATCAGGAACCAACCGACCTTGTTGTTAATGGCAGGTCCCCACTTCTCACTACGCATTTTACCATAGCCTGCATCGACAAAATACAAGGTCACGAACACGACGAGACCTATCAATGCGACAATGAACAAGAAATTGTAAAATGAACTTAAATCGGAGTATAAAAACTGTTCCATAGGCGTTTTTTGCTTGGTGCGCTTCATATACGCACAAAATACGCGACAAAGGTACTACAAATATATGGAACAAACAAACAAATCTTAAAAAAAGTCACTTTTTTCCTCTTTTTTGGCATATAAATAAGCCTAAAACAATAATTCCTATACCAATCCACTTCCAAACAGGCAGTTGTTCACCAAACAAGCAAAGCATGAGTAATGCGGTGAATACAGGACGGATATTATTGAAAATATTGGCTTTAGTGACACCCAGATAACGGACACTGTAGCAGAAAAGGACAAACGCAGCAACAGAACTTAATGCCGCCAAATAAGCAACACCGCCAACAGCTGCGCCGGAGATGTTACCTACCAGCCATGTCGCATCAGGGTGAACAAGCGCTTTACCGCCCGCAACAAGATAAAACAGCAGCAAACCGGCAAGTTGCACCCAGAATACTATCGTCAACGAACTGTATTTTTCCGGCACTTTCTTGAGAATAATGGAATATGCCGCCGCCATACAAACCGTTATCAAAGATAACGGAATTGCCCAAAGACTTCCCAACTCGAATGAACCGCTGCCGGCAAGTACCAACAACAACATTCCGCCCGTGGAAACAAGGATTCCGAGGATATTCCAAAGTGTTACCTTTTCGCGCAAGAAAATGAACGCAAAAATTGGCGCAATAAGCGGATTCGTGCTCAAAAATGCTTCGGCAATTGTCGGCGTAGCAAAAAGCTTGTAACTGTATGTTTCCAGAATAAAATATAGGAAGGGTTGGAAAATTCCGCCAAGAACAAAGAGCCAAATATCCTGCTTTTCTACCATTTGCAGGCGGAGAATGGAATTGGAGGCCGTTGTCCTGTTGGCAATGAGCCCGATAAATAGCATCAGCAACACACCCACTGTGAAACGGGTAAGAACCAGCATCAGCGGAGCCAGAGCTTCCAATGCCGCCTTGACGGCGATACCCGACCCTGCCCAAATAATCATGGCAATTATGACGGCAATATACGGTAAAAATCTCTTCATTCTATCAAGTTACTTTCGTCTAAAGAATCATATAGTATTTGTATGGGGTGCAAAGCAGTAATGTTCGTGGCATGACGGATGTGCTCACGGCAAGAAGTGCCGGGGGCTGAAACAACACCTGTTGCCTTGCGGACAGCCGGGAAAAGAACCATTTCACCGATGGCAAGGGACGTGGCATAGTGTTCGGCTTCGTACCCAAAAGAGCCTGCCATACCACAACAACCGGAAGGAATGACATGGACTGTTCCGCTTGTTGTCAGTTGCAGCAGACGGGCAGTCTTGTCAACGCCCACAAGTGCTTTCTGATGACAATGCCCATGTAGCCATATATCCGCTGCAGATTGGGAGAAAGCAGACGGGGCTATTCGACCGGCATCAATTTCACGGCAAAGGAACTCGTCAAACAAAAGGCAGTTTGGCGCCATATTTTTAGCTTTGGCACGGAGATTATCATCGGGCATCAAATCAGGATACTCATCGCGGAAAGAGAGAATACAGGATGGTTCAATACCTACCAACGGTGTATCTGTGGAAATAAGCGAAGATAGGTATTCAACATTGCGACAAGCATACTTCGCAGCCAAATGCAGACAACCTTTTGAAATTGCTGCCCTGCCCGATTCAACATGCTTAGGAACAATAACATTATAGCCCAAACGGCGCAATAAACGGGCAAACGTGAGACCAAGTTCAGCTTCCTGGTAATTGGTAAACTCATCCGCAAAAAGATAAACAGTCCGCCGCTCTTTTTGACCGCAGACGTTGTCGGGTGCAAGGTCGCTTTCCCGTTTAATTAACTGACGCATGGTGTGGCGAGATAATGTCGGAATATGACGGGCGGTAGAGAATTGAAGAAGTTTCTTAAGTATATAAGAAGTCAGGCCATTTGTTGCAAACCAATTATATATACGTGGAACGAGACTGCCAAGACGCTCAACAAAAGCCATGCGGGCAATCATCCATGTCCGGAAGGGCGTGTGTGTATGATCGTAAATTAGTTGAAGCACCTGCGAACGGATGCGTGTCATATCCACATTGGAAGGACATTCGGAACGGCAAGCTTTGCAAGCAAGACAAGTGGACAACTGGCCATTGAGAGCTGAAAGGTCTTCATTGCTCCAAATATCCTTTCCGCGCGTAAGTACTTCACGGAGGATATTCGCACGGGCACGGGTGGTCATCATTTCGTCGCCGGATACTTTGAATGCCGGACACATCGTGCCGCCGATAAGGTTCGATTTGCGGCAGTCACCGGAACCATTGCACTGCTCAATGCGGCGCATAAGCACTTCATGCCCATTTAGCGAATATTGTTGATTGATATCGTAACGCAAAAAAGCATCCATCGGCGGCGTGCGGACAATCTTTCCTACATTGAACAGACCATCAGGATCGAACGAATCTTTGATTTGGCAGAAAAGACCATATACCTCATCGCCATACATGAGCGAGATAAACTCACCACGAAGACGGCCATCACCATGCTCACCGGACAGGGAACCACGATGTCTCTTGACCAATTTAGCGGTCTGTGTTGCCACTTCGCGGAAAAGCTTGCGGTCACGCGGTTGTTTGAGGTCAAGAACCGGACGCAAGTGCAATTCACCAGTAGAGATATGTCCGTAATAAACACAGGAAAGCCCGATTTTTTTCATCATGGCGCGGAAATCGTGCATATACGCAGCAAGGCGTTCGGGAGCAACGGCGGTATCTTCAATAACGCCCACAGGCTTGGCATCGGAATCTGTGCCGGTTAGGACACCCAAACCGGCTTTGCGCAAGTTCCAAACGGATGCTATCTGTTCTTTTGCAAAAACAATCTGCTCAGATTCTCCACAAACAGGCATTTTGTCCTTCTCATACTCCGAAACAAGCAGCGCGGCTGGTAGATGGTCTATGTCAAGATGCAACGCCTCCATATTCCGGCGAGCTTCCGGATTATTGAGAGCAAGACGCAGGATCTCGCCATCTATGAGTTCAACGGCTGTAGGATGTTGCTTAAGGATTTCCAGATTTGCCTGCCATGCATCATCAATATTGCCAAGCGCTTGTACAACCACAGCGGACAACTTGGGCAGAGGATCCAGAGATAGCGTTATTTCCGTAATAAAAGCGAGCGTACCTTCGGAACCTGTCAAAAGCGCCGGCAAGTTAATGGCATCTCCCAGTAAACATTCATCAAGAGCGTAGCCGCAACTGCGACGACGGAGAGAGGGATCCGGAAAATTATCTGTAAGTAACTGACGAATTCGAGCGTCTTGCTGCCATGAACGAAGCAGCATCTGTACCTGCTGTCCGACCCTACTTTCCGACGCAAAAGAGAAATCCGCCGTTGTGCAAGAGAAGTTCGTGCCATCGGCAAGAACACCCTTGAGCGCAAGCACATGATGGCGCGTGGAGCCGTAAACCAACGAATGTGTACCACAGGAATTATTGCCGACCATGCCACCGATACAGCAACGGTTGGAGGTGGAAGTTTCGGGCGAGAAAAAAAGTCCATGGGGTTTGAGAGCGATATTCAGTTCATCGCGCACCACTCCTGGTTGCACACGCACCCATTTTTCCTCTGCATTGATTTCGAGAATCCGGTTCATGTGGCGGCTAATATCCACCACTATTCCCGACCCGACTACTTGTCCGGCAATGCTCGTTCCGGCGGCACGCGGAATAAGATGCGTATGGCGCCTGCGGGCTTCTTCAAGCAAATCGCGGATATCATCTTCCGTTTGAGGATAAGCAACGCCTAACGGCAACTCGCGATACGCAGAAGCATCTGTCGCGTAGGCAAGGATGGTGGAAAGTTGGCTGTTAATGGGTGTCATTAGGCAGAATGGACGCGGCGGAAGAGAATACTATGAATTGTCATGAAAAAATACTTGATATCCGTCCATAGCGGATGTTTCAAGTACTCATCCAAGTACTTTTCTTCGGAGGCATAGAGTTCGTCAAATGTCTTCGGATGGTCGATATAGAACGGTGGAATAAGTCCGGGCTTGCAACGTGTACGTTTGTCTTGCAAATCCTTTGGATATTTCTCAAACATCGCCTTTGAGAGCGGTCTTACTCCGACAAGTTTGATATCGCGCTTGAGGAAGTTGATAATCATTGGCAGTTCGTCCAACCAATACTTGCGCATGATTCGTCCCCAGTGAGTAATACGCCAATCGTCATCAGATTTGTCAGCGATATTCATACCACCGCGCTGGTCAAAAACATAATTTTGGATGTACTCCGCATACGGGTGCATCGTACGCATTTTGTAAAAATAGACGATTTCCTTGTTCTTGCTGACGCGCGGCAACTTGATAAGCGGTCCGTAAATCTTGACCTGCTCCTGCGGATAAGGCTGCGAATGGCGATGGGCAAAGATGTATTCAATATGATTCATCCGCACAATCTCATCCACTTCAAAGCCACAATAATACAAACGTCCGAGCACTTCCGTTTTGGAAAGCATGCGCTTACGGCCTTTGTTGAGGTCATAATACAAGCGGCTCATCAGCAGCAGACGCGGAATAACACGGCGAATAATGAACCAGAAGGTGTAAACAATCCATCGAATGCCCCACGGATACGCATTCAGCATTTTCTGCTTGACATATTCTTGCGGACGATAACAGCAGACATAAACGCCATTGTCCGGCAGTTTCTGATTAACAATGCAAAGGCGTTTGTTGATACCGCGGATATTATTGAATATCTTGAGGTCAACAATTGTAGCATATTGATAATCAGGTATTTGCAATAACGGGAACTGCTCCGCACTGGCAATTGTCTTGGTACTTTGACGATGGAGGTGTGCTTTCTCAAGCAGCATTTTGTAATCCTCTTCAGTTGTCAGGGAAAGCACCGCCTGATGAATCGCATGCTTGGATTCATGAGAACGCTCCGTGTCCGGACGTTTAGGCTTGGCGTTCCGGCGGTGTTTGATAACCATCGGCGGAATTGTCATATTCAGCGCAAACTTCCAATAGTGTTTGAGCAGAATACCTATCGCATCCAAAATCATAACAACACCTATCAACCACAGCGACACATTTAGCGACACATGATAAGGAACTGTGTCCCACTGCCACGCGCAAATGCCCATTAGCGCACCGCCTGTCAATAACATGGATAGTAGTTCCTGCCAACACCATGCCTCTTTGTAACTGCGACGGTATTTCATGGTCAGCAACCCAAAAAGCACCCACATTGCCGCCATTACCGCAAATACAATGATGTAGTCTGCAATAGTTTCTTTGCTAGCCATCACGCGCCACAGCAAACAAACCACCGAAGCTATTATCCAAAGTACAATATCATTAACTATTCGTTTCCACATATTAATGCCATACAATCAGTATGCGCTTTGCTATATTCTTGATATTCTGTAAGATATATTCTTTCCACCAAGCAGGCTTGTTGTTTGTCCAGCGTTGCGGATGAGTAGTCAGCATTAAGTTCGGCAACTTGTCAGCAGGCGCATTCGTCAGCCAGTTTATCAGTTGTTCCGAAGTATGGAATGTCCATCCCCGACGCGTCCATTCTTCCTGATATTGCGGAATCTTGTCACGCAGACTGACCTTATAACCATCCCAACAACGTCCCGTATCTGTCAGGTAAGTAACTCGTGAGAAGTCTATATCAAAATATGGTTCGCCAATAATTCCAAAGTCACGGTAATTGTACGTTTTCCACAACTCACGACCATCATAACGGCTTGTTGGTGCGCCATGCATACAAATGGTCTTCACAGGATAGAACTGACGGAAATATTCAAGCCATTTCCTGAAGTGTGCTAAAGCCGCTTCCTTGTCGCCGTTTGTGATGGCAAGGTCTTCATAATGATAGCCGATTTCGTGCCCGAGGGCAGCAATCTGACGGATAATCTCCGGCTGGTTGCTTTCCGGCACTACGCGGAAATAATACGATGCCTTGATGCCCAATTCGGCTTCAATCTTGGCTGTTGCGAGACTATTTGCTGCTTTCAAATCCACATCGTGACGCAGAATGACGAACTTACCGGCTGGCGATACCTCACGAGCCTTCATTTCACAATATTCCTCAAACGTCAGAGAAATGTACTTCGCTTTTTTCAGCGTAAGCAGTAAACTACGATATGTCCGAAGCGTAAAATCTCTCATTTATACAATTCATTCAGCACCATTGCCAGACGCACACCGGCGGTGTATAGTTGCCGTTCCATTGGTTCTTTCCAGCGGTAAACGTAGTTATATACATTGCCGTTCCATGTCTGCTGATATGCATAAATCTCGTCCGTGATATGGTATGTACGCACCAACAGTTCCTCCGGCGAAGCCTGTTCAATGGCTTTGCGTTCGTCGCCATACATATCTATTAACAATTGTGCATATTCGCTTACCGAATACCCGCGGAAACGGATCAAGTCCTCGTCCCACACTCGGTGGAGATTCGTCTGCGTCCCGAACCATTTTAGTTTAATCGTATTCCCACCCTTGTCGGAAATATGTCCCTGATGCATCGGGCAATAGCGGTCTCCGGAAAGATGAACCACAAACCGCAAAACGTCACGGTTGTTTTTGTCCTTCTGCAGCAGCAGATAGAGACTATCCAATGCTCTGTATAGATTACCGCCTTCTGCCGGATAATCCGTCATCACAGCCGCCACTTCAGAATCGCTCATTCCTGCTTCCAGATCCTGAAAATGCCAGTCATAACTGTTCGGATACACCGTATCGCTACGAATCTCGTCCGCCCACGTTGACCAATAAACCATGCCGTGTGTGCCAAGCACTTTATCCACGTTTTTGATGGCTTTCTTACTCATGTAGTTATATGCCACTTGAGCGATGATACGGTGCCCTTCCGGCCCCCACGCCAGCATAGGCAAAGCCGTAAACACAGCAAAAACTATAAGAATTACTTTCTTCATGTCAACGCGCCAAAATAGTTGCAGATTGCGGATAAACAGTTACAGAACCTTGCTTTGCTGCGAGTTGTTTGGAATCCGCTTCTCCGTTTTCAACAATGGTTTGATATTGGTTGTCCGTCGGCAACTGAACCGTCACAGGCTTGCGGTTAGCATTCAGAATAACAACTATATCCTCCCACGCATCACCGCCGGCATGCTCCTTCAGGCGGAATGCCACTACGCAGTCTTCCGAATCCAGGAACTCCAAGTGCTTGCACACCAGTTCCGCATCACCGAGACGGAATGCCGGATGCTCTTTGCGGATAGAAATCAGGCTCTTGTAGTAATCAAACAAATCATGGTTCTTTGCTTTCAGCGACCAGTCTATCGCGTTAATCGAATCCGGCGAACAATAACTGTTGTGCACTCCTTTCTTGTCGCGCATAATCTCCTCACCCGCAAAAATAAACGGAATACCCTGCGAAGTCATTACTGCCGTCAATGCCAGCATATCCAACCGTTTCAATTCATCATCTTTGATAATTCCTTTCCCCTTGGCAGGCTTGACGCTGGAACGCAGGCGATCTGTCAGCATCATATCATCATGGCAGGAAGCGTAGGCAATCATCTGAGTCGGCTGCAATGCCCAAGGTTCGCGACTGTAGTTCACTTTTTCCATTGCCACTTGCGGATGCGCAATTGCGCCAACAATACCGAAACGAATACTCTGTTCGTGGCCGGGTTCGCCCGCGAGGAACGCCTCATCCTTGTCATCAAAGCACGATCCGCGCAAGCCGTCGCGCAACTCGTCCGAGAATGCCCCGATACGCGGCATCTTGTAAATATTCGCCTTCATCGGACGCACATCTTCCGGCGTCAACGGTGTCTCTGCCGCCCAACCTTCACCATAAAGCAAAATCGTCGGGTCAATCTCATCTAACATTTTGCGGATTTCCAACATGGTCGGTATATCGTGTATAGCCATCAAATCAAAACGGAAACCGTCCAAATGGTACTCCTCCACCCACCAACGCACCGACTCAAGCATGAATTTCCGCATCATCGGGCGTTCGCTCGCTGTTTCGTTTCCGCAACCGGATGCATTTCCAAGCGAACCGTCCTCACGCAAACGATAGAAATAATCCGGACACGTCTGCGTGAAATTCGACTGCGCCACATCAAACGTATGGTTGTACACCACATCCAGAATCACGCGGATTCCGACTTTGTGCAGCGCCTGAATCATCTGCTTGAACTCGCGGATACGGCAAACAGGGTCATACGGATTGGTTGAATAACTGCCGTCAGGCACATTATAGTTCACCGGGTCATATCCCCAGTTGTATTTATTGTCTGCAAGCCGCGTCTCATCCACCGATCCATAGTCATACGACGGCAGAATCTGCACATGTGTTATACCTAATTGCTGCAAGTGTGCGATACCTGTCAACTCCCCTTCCGGCGATTGGGTACCGTCTTCCAGCATCGCGATGAACTTGCCCTTATTGTTCACGCCCGAATTCGGATGAATGCTGAAATCGCGGTGGTGCATTTCATACACAATCGCATCGGAGAACTGTTTCATTTCCGGGCGTTTGTCATTGCACCACCCTTCCGGATTGGTTTCTTTCATATCCACAATCGCGCCGCGTTTGCCATTCACTCCGACTGCTGTCGCGAAAATACCAGGACTCTCATGCAACTCCCATTTGGACGAACTGTCCCAGATGCGGAACGTATAGAAATACCCTTTCCAATCGCCGCGAACGGCAGCCTCGAAAGCACCGTCAACCCGACGCGTAAGGTGCTGAATCTTAACGGGTTCGCCGCCCTCGCCTGCTTCGTACAGGTACACCATCGCCGAATCCGCGTTCGGACTCCAAAGCGTAAACATCGTTTCGCTTTCCGTGTAAGCCACTTCTTTCACACTGCCGGCTTTTACAGGATAGTCATCCACCGAATCATAATGAGGTTTTTGGTTTGCGCACCCCATTAGCGCCGCACTTGCTACCATGAGCATCAATACTTTTTTCATTATATGTAGATTTATAGTTTTTGTCCTGTTAACGTATATCGTTCGCCATCGCGCTCGATAATAATATGTCCGTCAATCAATACTTTTTTAGCGTCTCTCGGGCGTTTCTCAAGCGTCTCTTGAATAGCCGTTTGTCCCTGGTATGCTTTCCATGCATCGGGTATGCCGTAGCCGTAATTCCCGTCCGGTTCGGATTATCCGCTCGCGGATCTGCCTGTTCGTTTCTGCCGGATACGCCGACCACAGACACGCTGCCAGTCCTGCCAACAACGGCGTAGCGAAACTGGTTCCGTTGCCGCTTCGCAGTTCATCCGTCGTCGGATTAACTATCGTTGCACCATAGCCTAATGCCAGTACATCCGGCTTGATGCGACCGTCCGCCGTTGGCCCGATAGAGCTGAAATACGCCAATATGCTGTCATTTCCCACCGCACCAACTGTCAGCGTGCTGTCTGCATCGCTCGGAACGTTTATCCACGGCCATTCAGTCGTTGCCGAATTACCCGCCGCCGTGCAAAGCAGCATGCCTTTTCGCGCCGCAATAGCCGCTGCCCGGGACGCACGGTATGTCTTCCCGTCTAAATGATTATACGTATAATTCCATTCCGGATAATCAAACCGCGAATAGCCCAGACTCGTGGATACAATCCACACCCCGAGGCTGTCGCATTTCTCTACAGCTGCCACCCAGTTATCCGGTTCTTTCGGCGTTTCGGTCGCAGACTCTTCCGACCGCATCACATAGAACTTCGCCTGATTGGCTGCACCCTGATAATCCGTTCTGTTGCCGGCTATCAGCCCCAAACACATCGATCCGTGTTCCGACCCTGCACCATAGAACGGTGTCTCATCGTCGGCAAAATCATAGACTCCCAACAACTGTCCGTTCTTGCGTATTGAATCAAACACCGTCAGCGTTTGGAGGTTTGCGAATCCGCCGTCAATCATCCCTATCGTTATTCCTTGTCCTTTGTAACCGATTTCGTGCAAACGGTGCAGATTGAATAGTTCCAACTGCTCGCGGAAATCGGGTATCTCGTCAAACAGCCGTTCCTGCTTTCGTTTCTGCGGCGCCTCTATGCTTCCGTCATCACTAAAACGCGTTGCCTCTATGCTCTTAACAAAAGGCAAACCGTTAATGGCACTCGCCGCCTCTAAAGTCGCTTCTATTGTTGCGCCGTTCAGCCAGCGTGTTGTATGACAGACCCGCGCGCCTTTTTTGCGCAAGCTCTCAACGTACGTCGGGCACACCGCATAATCCAGCGAATCAATCGCTATTCCGCGTTGTTTGCGCAACGCCATAGCCTCCGCGCCAAGCGCCAACTGGTTGCTTCCGCCTTTGTCTGTAAACTGTACAAACCAAAATGTCAATATGACGCCTAAAATTCCCAAATCGTTAAATCGTCAATCATTTCACTTTCTTTCCCTGGAACAAACCCGGCAGGAACGTCTGTACGGCTCCCATAATCAGCGGTTTGATAACATATATCGGGAACGGCCTCATCTCGTCACGCGCTACTTCCACATTAAACGTCAGTGGAGTTTTGCTGTCGTTCCGCGGATTGGATTTCGGTATCAGGTGGTTCACAAAGTACTCAATCGCACCCGCATTTTGTTGCACAATCCGGATGGGTATATCTTCGCCTTTATACACCTTGCCCTCCATGCCGTGATACGCCAGCATAACCGTGCCGGACGATTTTTCCCGATTCCCCGAATAAGCTGCATGAAGTGAATCTACATGACATTTCAACTCCATCGCCACAATCGGACGCAGCATTTTGTCCAGACTGCTGGTTTCAATGTCTCTTCCGCGCAGATTCATCTCGTACAGACACTCTTGGTTATTGTGCAATTTGAACAATCCGTTCACTTTTCCGCTACCTAATTCTGCGCCCAAATCCACTTTCATCACATTCCCGCGTTTCGTACTGAAATCCCGCACAACGGCCTTGATGTTGCTCAACTGCAACTCGCCGAGGTTCTTGTCCGTCATCAGCACGCCTACATCCATTTTCGGCAACTCGAACTCCACGCGGTCAATCTTTATCGGGAACTTCATCGCCATCAGCGCCTCTTGCGGCATCGGGAACGGCTTGGTCGGTTGCAAACGGTTGTCACGCAGATTCTCCATGTGCTGCCCTTTGACTACCACTTTTTCCAGATGCAGCCCTTTCTTGAAATCCATCCGGAATAGGTTCATAGGCGCAATCTCCACGCTCGCAAGTTTCAAATCCATCCAGGTGGAAGGCTCTTTCTTGATTTTCGCCAACTCACGCTTGCCCACGCAGTTCCAAATGCGCGTTTTTCCCAAACAAATCGCACCTGCATCTTCCGTATGCAGTTTGTTCGCTTCTATCTTCGTAAGGCCTTGTGCATCCGTGAACTGCAGCCGGTTCAGCGACAGATGATATAGCGAATCACAATAGCCGAACGTCGAGTCCTCCAGGCAGTAATACAAATCCTTCACCTCCACCGTCAGGCTGTCCGCTTCTACGGCAAGTTTATTGCTTTTTCCCTTCAGTTCCGCGCACGCCTTCTTAATCTTGACCGAACCGATAGACACTTTCTTGTGCCTGATAAAATCCATATAATGGATGTTTCGTATCGCCACTTTCGGCACGCGCACATCCACCGTGTCGATTTTCTTGCTTTTCAGCGCATTGTCGTCCGCACCAAAGTGAATGCCATCCACTTCCACACACTTACTCATCAGCAGCACATGGATATGCTTGAACTCCACCACAAACGGCAATTCCGCTTGCGCAATCGCTTCGCGCGCTTTCTTTTCCGCAATTCGGCTGACTGTTACATCGGCGCATGTCACGAACTGCACAACTAATCCGACCACTACGCCTGCTACCCAAAGGGCAATTTTTGTTCCTCTTTTCATGGTTATTTTTATTTTGCACAGAAATTAACGCGCAAAGATACTGCTTTTTTTGCATATATGCAAATAAATTCGCATTTTTCTTGGATATTTGTTTTTTTTGCCGTATCTTTGCACGCTTTTTGTAGTAAGTTGAAAAAAATGTATATGCGACACCTTATATATATAGTAGCATTTTCCCTCCTCTCCGTGGCTCTTTCCGCCCGGGACTACATGGGTAAAGTCATGACTGCCGATGGCGAACCGGTTGGTTATGCCACCGTCTATCCTATTGACGACCCCGTTGCCGGTACAGCGACAAACAATGCCGGAGAATTCCGCTTTGCAACAAACCTTCCACCCGACAGCAAGGTCATTGTTTCCTTTTTGGGCTATGAAAAGCAGGAGCTCCCGCTGGCTGCCCTAACCGACTCCGCAACAATCATCCTCAAGGAACAGCCTATTGCCCTCGAAGAAACCGTGGTGGCCGCCAAAGCATCCAAGCAGCGCAACAAGCGCAAAAAAATGGCTGCCCTGCTCCACTCCGTTTACGTCCAAATGGCAAAAGATTTTTCCGACGATAACGCCGAATACCGCATTGTCAGTGATGTCCGCATGGATGCCGAAGGCGAAGCATGGGGCATGGAGCAAATGATTGCCCGCGTCGTCAATTTGCCCTATTCAGGGCACGAAGGACGCGACTCCGCGCAATTTGCCGGAGAATGGTGTAAACGCTACTTCAAACCCGAAATACGTCAACTCGCGGACTCCATTTACAAAGGCGATGCGCTAGAACGCACTTACAAGGATGCACGCAAAATGGCTACCGCCATTGACTCTGGCGTCGTTGTCCATTGGGGACTCTGGCAGGCGGGAAACATCCGCTACGACTTTGAAAAATGCGCTGACGACCTCAAGCATTGGGTCGTCACCAATGAGTCCGAAGGTGAAACCGTGCTCACGCACACCGAATTCCACAACTATTTCGGCATCGTCAAATATTCCATCAAACGCAACTATATCCTTGACTCACAGACACTTTCCGTCCGCCGTTTCTCCGAAAAAGGCGAACTTTATGTCAATATTCCCTTCGGCTATAAACTGAACCGTGACCAGCTCCAGATGCTCAATCTCCTCAACATGGGCGAGCAGCAGGTGGAGAAATTCCGTCTCCGCAAAGCCAACGGAACAGTCTCGCTCAACACCATTTACCAGCGCCGCGACGGACATCTGTATATTCTGGAAAAAAATCTCAAAGCCGATGCAAAAATGCAAGGCACAAAACAAATGGAAATTCCTGTGCAAGTACGTGCTACACAGCGAGTTACATCGCTCAAAACAGATAATGTCCAACCAATGAAAAAGTCACAAATGACACGCCGTGTACCACGCCAAATTGTAGAAATATATTAGTTTGGCACAGAATTTGATAGAATATGCGTGGAAAGATTAATTTTCAAATCGTCAAATATTCAAATTTCATTATATGGAACAAACAATTGACATCCGCGAACTCCAAGCCCGAATCGAACGGGAGAGTTCGTTTGTGGACACCCTTACATTGGGTATGAACCAAGTTATCGTCGGTCAGAAACATCTCGTGGAGAGCTTGCTCATCGGTCTTTTGAGCGACGGACACATTCTTCTCGAAGGCGTTCCCGGTCTGGCAAAAACACTGGCAATCAAGACTTTGGCAGAACTCATCAAAGCCAACTTCAGCCGTATTCAGTTCACGCCCGACCTGCTGCCTGCCGATGTGCTTGGCACGCAGATTTACAGCCAGAAGAACGAAGAATTCAAAATCAAACGCGGCCCTATTTTCGCCAACTTCGTCCTTGCCGACGAGATTAACCGCGCGCCCGCCAAAGTGCAATCCGCATTGCTCGAAGCCATGCAGGAGCGCCAGATAACCATTGGCGAACAAACCTTCAAACTCGATGATCCGTTCCTCGTTTTGGCTACCCAGAACCCGATTGAGCAGGAAGGTACATACCCGCTGCCCGAAGCGCAGACCGACCGTTTCATGCTAAAGGTCGTTATCGGTTATCCCAAGAAAGAGGAGGAGCAGCAGATTATCCGCCAGAACATTTCCGGCGAGCGCAAAAAAGTCCTGCCTATCCTTTCCACAGAGGAAATCCGCAAAGCCCGCGAAGTCGTGCGCCAAGTCTATATCGACGAAAAAATCGAGAAATACATCGTGGATATTGTCTTCGCAACCCGTCAGCCCGAGCAATACGGTCTCGAAAAACTCAAACCGATGATTAACTTCGGCGGCAGTCCGCGTGCAAGCATTAATCTCGCGCTCGCTGCCCGTGCATACGCATTCATCCATCGTCGCGGTTACGTGATTCCGGAAGATGTACGTGCTGTTTGCTACGACGTTTTGCGCCACCGTATCGGTCTTACCTACGAAGCCGAAGCCAACAACCTCACCACAGAGGATGTGATTACAGAAGTATTGAACGCGGTACAAGTTCCCTAATCTTCAAATGTTCAAATCTTCAAATTCTCAAATTTGATGACCTCAGAAGAACTATTACAACGGGTTCGCAAAATCGAGATTAAGACCCGCGGTCTGTCTCGCAACATCTTTGCAGGCGAGTATCACAGCCAGTTCAAAGGCCGTGGTATGGCGTTCAGCGAAGTGCGCGAATATCAGCCCGGAGATGATGTCCGCAGCATCGATTGGAACGTTACAGCTCGTCTCTACAAGCCTTATATTAAGGTTTTTGAGGAAGAGCGTGAACTGACAGTCATGCTTCTTGTGGATGTCAGCGGCAGCCGTAATTTCGGTTCTATCTCGCAGATGAAACGTGATATGATGGCGGAAGTCGCTGCCACACTCGCTTTCTCAACTATTGAGAACAACGATAAAGTCGGCGTCATCTTCTTTTCCGACCATATTGAGAAGTACATTCCCGCAAAAAAAGGCAAAACCCACGTCCTGCACATCATTCGCGAACTCCTTTCGTTCGAACCGCAAACCACCGGCACGGACATCGCAGGAGCGTTGCAGTACTTCACTAACGCCCAGAAACGCCGTTGCACAGCCTTCCTCATTTCCGATTGTATCTCTAACTGGTGGCGTAGCAAAACGGCCGCGCAGAACATGGAAAAAGCGGTAATGATTACGGCTAACCGTCACGATATCAACGTTATACAGATTTACGACCGCCGCGATGCAGAGCTTCCGGATGTTGGTTTGCTCAAGGTCAAAGATGCCGAAACAGGTCAACGCATTTGGATAGACACCGCTGTCAAATCCGTCCGCGACAACTATGCCGCTGCATGGAAAGACCAACAATCTGCCCTCGCTACCCTTTTGACAAAGACCGGCACTAACAGCATTACCGTTCGTACCGACGAGGATTACGTCAAAGCGCTCATGCAGCTCTTCCGCAATCCCTGACACCCCAAACTGACAAATTATGTTGAATTTAATTCTTGCAATAGTAGTTTCCGCCTCCATCGATTCCACGATGCTTTTCATTGGCGACCAAACCAACCTGCATCTGCAGGCAACTTGCGACCCCGCGGAGCAGGTGCAGATGCCAGTTTATGGAGAAACGCTCATACCCGACATCGAAATCGTGGATCGCACCGCTATCGACACAACCAAACTTGCCGACGGACGCTACCTACTCAACCAAACCCTTACACTCACTTCGTTCAAGGACTCCTTGTTTTATATAGAGCCTCTGCCCTTTGTTTCCGGCGAAGACACATTCTGGAGCCAGGGACTTTCGCTCAATGTCATTCAGCCTTTTGAGGTGGATTCATCCCTTGTCATTACGGACATCAAACCGGTTGCCAAAGCGCCGATTTGGTGGTGGGGCATTTTCCGTTGGATTCTGATTGCCCTCTTGTTAGCCGGTTTGGCGTATGGCGCACGTTACCTCGCACTCTTCATCGGTCGTCGCAAAGGCGTTATTCCGCCCGCTCCTAAAGAGCCGGAACGGCCTGCCGAAGAGGTTGCGCTGGAGAAACTGGACAAAATAAAAGAAGAAAAAATCTGGCAAACAGGTCAGGTCAAAGAGTACCATACGGAATTAACGGACGTGGTGCGTGAATATATCGGTCGCCGGTTCGACGTAAGCAGTTCCGAAAAAACTTCCGACGAAACGCTCCGCGCGATGAAACCGCTGCTCATCGAGCAGAAAGACCTCTACGAAAAACTGCGCAAGATGTTGTCTCTCGCGGACCTTGTCAAGTTTGCAAAATGGACTGCCACACCCGATGAGAACGAACTCTCGCTCAAAACCGCATACGATTTCGTGCACGAAACAACGCCCGAAGCGCCTGAAGAGAAGGAGGAAAATGTATGAGTTTCGCATCACCCGCATATTTATTGTTGCTCATCCTGCTGATTCCCGTAATCGGTTGGTACATCTGGCGCTTGCATGACCAGGATGCCAGTCTGCAGGTTTCTTCCGCGGACACGCTTGCCCAACAGAAGAAGAGCGCCCGTATTTACCTGCTCCACGTGCCTTTCGTGCTGCGTGTAGCGGCAATTACGTTCCTTGCTATTGCTTTGGCACGGCCGCAACTCAGCAACCGCTGGTCGAAAGAATCCACCGAAGGTATTGACATCATGATGGCACTGGATATTTCCGGAACCATGTTGGCGGAAGACCTCAAACCCAACCGTCTGGAGGCCGCCAAATCCGTCGCAACGGACTTTGTCATAGCCCGCCCGAACGACCAGATTGGTCTTGTTGTCTTTGCCGGCGAATCATTTACGCAATGCCCGCTGACAACTGACCACGCCGTTTTGGTAAACCTCTTCCGTTCCGTTAAATTCGGTATGGTTGAAGACGGAACAGCCATCGGTCTCGGTCTCGCCAATGCCGTGAACCGCATGAAGGATTCTGAAACAAAATCCAAAGTCGTAATCCTTCTCACCGACGGTAGTAACAACCGCGGCGATATAGACCCGCAAACCGCTGCCGAGATTGCCAAAACCTTCGGCATACGCGTTTACGCGATTGGTGTCGGCAGTCACGGAGAAGCCCGTGTTCCCGTTCAGACACCGCTTGGCACGCAGTATATGACCATGAACTCGGAGTTCGACGAAGAAACGCTCCGTAACATTGCTGCCACGACCGGCGGTGAGTACTTCCGCGCAACGGATAACTCCTCCCTCAAACGTATTTACGAGCAGATTGACCAGCTTGAAAAGACCAAACTCCGCGTCCGCGAGTTCAGCAAACGCAGCGAGAACTTTGCGCCCTGGCTCATTGCTGCCCTACTCTGCCTCATCGCAGAAATCCTGCTCCGTTACTTTGTACTGAAAACCATCACCAACTGATATGTTTCGATTCGCAAATATAGAAATGCTATGGCTGCTATTACTCATCCCTGCTTTCACGGCAGCCTATATAGCCATCGTTCGCCGCAAACAGCGCCAGTTGCGCCAATTCGGTGATCCGGAACTGTTGGCAGAACTGATGCCCAACGTTTCCCGCACACGTCCGGCGATGAAATTCACGCTACTTATGGTTGCGCTGGCGTTACTCATCATTGCCGCTGCCAGACCGCAGTACGGACAAAAAGAAAAAACAGTCAAGCGCCAGGGAATAGAAGTCATGTTCGCGCTCGATATCTCCAACTCCATGTTGGCAGAGGATGTCGCGCCAAACCGCCTTGACCGCGCCAAACAAATGCTTTCCAAACTCATTGACCAGATGGTGGATGACAAGGTCGGACTGGTTGTCTTTGCCGGAGAGGCTTACACCCAACTGCCCATTACCTGCGATTACGTCAGCGCGAAAATGTTCCTCAACACCATTTCGCCCGACCTCATTCGCGTACAGGGAACCGCTATCGGTGATGCCATCATGACATCCATCCGTTCCTTCGGCAGCGAAGAATCGGATGCCTCCCGTGCTATTATTCTTATCACGGACGGTGAAAACCACGAGGACGATGCCATTGCAGCCGCAAAAGCCGCCAACGAAAAGGGCATCAAGATATTTGTGGTCGGTATCGGTAAACCCGACGGCAGTCCGATTCCTATTCCCGGCACGAACAACTTCCGCAAAGACCGTGCAGGCAACGTCGTCGTCAGCAAGCTCAACGAAGACATGTGCCGCGAGATTGCAGCAGCCGGACAGGGGCTTTACGTCCGTTGTGACAACACCAACACCGCCACACGTGCCCTGCAAAAAGAGTTGAACACCCTTGCAACCGCGGAATTTGAGACGAAAGTCTATGCCGATTATAATGAACAGTATCAGGGCTTTGTCCTGCTTGCGTTCTTTATTCTTGTTATAGATTTCTTCATCTTCAACCGTAAGAACAAAACATTGTCCAAAATCGATATATTCAGAGAAAAATGAAACGACTTTTATTCATAGGTATATTGTCCTTGTTCCTGGCTCCATATTCCTTACTCCAAGCACAGAAGGAAGCGCCGGATATCCGTCAAGGGAACAAGGACTACAAGAAAGACAACTTCGCCGAGGCCGAAGTGGATTACCGCCGTGCTTTGGAGAAAAACAACAAGTCTTACGAGGCACATTATAACCTCGGCGATGCCCTTTTTCGTCAGGACAAATACCCCGAAGCAGCGGAGGAATTTACCAAAGCCGCCCAATGCATAGACCTTAAAAAAGACAAAGAAAAAGCCGCGAACACTTTTCACAATCTCGGCAATGCCTACTTCGCACAACAGCAGTACGACAAGGCCATTGCTGCATACCAGCAATCTTTGCGCGCAAATCCGAAGGACGATGACACCCGATACAACCTCGTAAAGGCCATGCAACTGCTCCAACAACAGCAACAGCAGCAACAGCAAAATCAAGACCAAAAACAAGACCAACAGCAGCAACAGCAACAACAACAGCAGGAGCAGCAGCAAGACCAAGACCAGCAACAGCAGCAACAGCAACAACAGGAAGAACAACAAATGGATAAAGAAACGGCGGAGCAGATTCTGCAAGCCTTGGAGCAGGACGAACAGGACACACAGGAAAAACTCCAGCGCCAGCAAGGCTCCAAACGCCGCGTAGAAAAAGAATGGTAATAAATAACGATGAAACGCTTTACACAAATAACACTCACCCTATTGCTTGCCGCCGTTTGCAGCGTGCAAGCCTTTGCCGATGATGTTGAGTTCCGCGCCTCTGCGCCCTCGCAAGTCATTGTCGGCAAGCCTTTCCAGTTAACCTATAGTATCAACCAGCGTGCAAAAGACCTTCGCGCACCGGAATTTGCGGACTTCGATTATCTGGCAGGTCCTTATACCTCGCAATCCTCATCGACCTCCTTTGTCAACGGCAAACGCACGTCCTCTTTCACGCTGACCTACACCTACACCTTGATGGCGACGAAGGAAGGTTCATTTACCCTTGCTCCCGCCACCATCACATCCGACGGACAGCAATATACATCCAACGGCGTCCGCATCACCGTCCTTCCCGCGGATGAACCTGCGCAATCCGGTCAATCTAACCAATCTGGTCAGCCTAGTCAATCCAGACAAACCAGTCAAACTAATCAGACCTCATCCGCTCAAACCTCCTCCGACAACATCTTCATCCGCACCATTGTCACCAAGACCAGAGTGCACGAACAGGAAGCCCTCCTGCTCTCTTACAAACTCTATTTTGCAGGCGTGGATGTGGCGCAGTTCACCAACAATACCAAACTGCCCGAATATACCGGTTTCCTCAAGCAGGAAATTGAGCAAGGCGAAATACAAACCGAACTGGAACACTACAACGGTCGCAATTACCAGACTGCCGTGCTCTACCGCACGTTGCTTTATCCGCAGCACAGCGGCGACATAAAGATTGACCCGGCCTCCTTTGAAGCGGTTCTCCGCGTGCAGACCCGTTCGCAGGTTCGTTCTATCTTTGATGACTTCTTCGGTTCATATACCAACGTCACAAAGGTACTGACTGCTCCGGGCGCTACAATCCATGTGGATGCTCTGCCTGCCGGCAAACCCGCTTCATTCTCCGGCGGCGTAGGCAAGTTCACAATGGCTTCGTCCATTTCCTCTACCGACCTCAAAACCAACGAAGCGGTTACTATCAAAATAGATATCAAGGGCACAGGCAACATGAAACTCCTCAAAACGCCCGCTATTGACTGGCCGGAAGGTTTTGAGGCATATGACCCGAAAGTGACCAACAACTTCAAAACCACCACTTCCGGCGTGTCCGGCACGAAAGAGATTGAGTATCTCGCTATTCCGCGTGCCAGCGGCGATTACGTCATTCCTGCCATCGAATACAGTTACTTTGACACGCAGGACAACACCTACAAGAAGCTCTCCACACCGGAATACACCTTGCACATCTCCAAAGGTGCGGGTGACACCGACGCCACACAGGCTGTCGTGCAGAACTTTGTCAACAAAGAGGACATTACCCAGTTCGGCTCTGACATCCGTTACATCCACATCAATTCATCATTAAGCGAAGCGTCATCATTTAGCGCAGCGTCACCATTAATCACATTTGGTTCTCTCGAATACTGGCTCTGCTACCTCATTCCGTTTGTCTTGGCACTTGTCCTCCCTATCATCTTCCGCAAGCAGATTAAGGAGAATGCCGATGCTGCCCGCGTGCGCTATAAGAAAGCCAATAAGGTAGCCCAGAAGCGCCTCAAAACGGCAAAGAAACTGATGGCAGAAAACAACAAGTCTGCCTTCTACGAAGAGATTGAGCGTGCCGCCCTATCCTACCTCAGCGACCGTTTGGCTATTCCGACTGCCGATTTGAGCAAAGACACCATTGCCGGCATCTTGCGCAGCAAAGGCATTGGCGACAAACTGATTGCCCAGGTAACCGATGTGCTTTCCACCGCCGAGTTTGCGCGCTATGCGCCTTCCGCGGACGAACAGATGCAGACGCTTTATGACCGCACGACTGAAATTATCAACACCCTTGAAAACCAGAAGATATGAAACTCCTATTGATATTATTGCTTGCCACCTTTGGCGAAGCCAATCAACAATATGCCGACGGCAATTATGCCGAAGCCGCACAGATGTACGAAGAGATAATTGCTTCATCATTGAGCGAAGCGGCTCATTCTATCAATCCATCATTGAGCGAAGCGTATTACAACCTCGGCAACGCATACTTCAAGCAGGGCGAACTGGCACAGGCTATCCTTGCCTACGAACGCTGCCTGCGTTTGGATCCGCGCAACAAGGATGCCAAGTACAACCTTGCCTTTGCCCAGTCGCGTATTATTGACAATATTGAAGACAATCAGGCATATTTTGTGTCTTCCTGGCTTCGCGCGGTGCGAAACTCCCTGCGTGAAACAACTTGGATGTGGTTGAGTATCAGTATGTTTATATTGGTGCTTGTTGGTGCCCTACTCTTTGCGCTCAGCAAGGAACAATGGCTCCGCAAGACTGCCTTCTACACGGCTGTTGCAGCCCTGATTATATCCATTTGTGCATGCGCCAACGCAGGCAGTCTGCACAGCCGCGACACCAAGCGTGCGGAAGCGATTATCACGCAAGGTATCGTTACGGCTAAGGCTTCGCCTGATCGCAGCGGCACAGAGCTTTTCACGCTTCATGAGGGCACAAAGGTTATCATCCACGAAACGCTTGGCGACTGGTGCAACATCCACGTCGGCAACAACATCGGCTGGATCAAACTCTCCAACCTCGAACGCATCTAACTCGCTGTCCCGCTTCCCGCGGTTAATCCCGCGAGCAAGATTCTTGG
This sequence comes from Paludibacteraceae bacterium, assembly GCA_905233925.1. Classification (GTDB taxonomy): domain Bacteria; phylum Bacteroidota; class Bacteroidia; order Bacteroidales; family Paludibacteraceae; genus Colicola. The sequence continues at coordinate 3,720 of CAJOFV010000023.1, read as the reverse complement.
CGGTTGCCGGCGATTTATCGCCGCTTCACAACTTGCGAGGATGTAGCCGTTGAGAGTTTTGTACTTCTTCTAGGCTTCAAAGGCCGTGCGATAGACTGCCTTCTGCTCCGGAGTGAGCGCGAGCAAAGCATCATGCGCCGCATTGAATTTAGCCTGACGAGCGAATTCCTCGGCCGTGAAAGGCTTGGTTCGCGGATTGCAGACCTTGACCGTGTACTTGGTGCCGTAGAGCTTGTTAGCAAAGTACGTGTCAGAGTGCATGCAAACCTTACCAGACAGAGTTTTGAGGATGTCGATTGGTTAAACTTAGCCCGTCAGCAGTCAAAGTTCTTATCGTACTTCTGCGCCAGTGGCGGTGTAGGTTTTGCCGTTGCGAATGATGTAAAGTTGACCAGCACGGAAGAATTTGAAGATTTGAGAATTTCTGTCGATCGGCCAAGCCGTGGAAGATTTGAAGATTTCTTCAATACCCTCATGTCCGCCGGCACTTTGGCGGGCTTTGGCTGCCGCTTTCGCTATCCGCTCTATAGCCGAGTCTATCTCCTCCTGCGTTGATTCGGGATTATCCAAAATCGCCTGAACGGCCTCTATCTCCGCCTGCAGTTCGGCAGCAATGTCGGCATATTCTTCGTTGTCCTTGATTTCATCGAGGAAGTTCAGAGCGGCGGCAATTGAATCGGTGAGCGTTTGCTTACTCTCTTCGAGCAACTTCGCCGCCTCAATCTTTGCCACTTCTTCTTTGGCTTTGTCTTCTGCGGCTTTGAGTGTTTCTGTTGCCTTGTCCAGTTGTATTCTGGTCGCATCCGAGTCGTCGAGTACGGCTTGGGCAGCAACAATCGCATCGTTGAGTTCTGCGGCTATATCGGCATAGTCTGTAGTGTCTTTAATCTCGTTATAGAAAGTTGTGGCATCTGCGATACCGGCAGTCAAGGCATCCTTGCTCTTTTTCAGGTCAGCGGCGCGTTGTGCTTTGAGGTCTTGCTCCAACCGGGTCACAATGGCTTGGAGCGCGGCTTTGTTCTCGGCAAGTGTCTTGATTGTGTCGTAAGCAAGGGCATCGATATCTGCTTTTGCTTTCTTGATGAGTTGGTCACACGCAGCGCTGTCATCTGCCTTGGCAAGAGAATCCGCTGCCGCTTTCTGCGCAGTCTTTTCTTCCGCAAAAACAAGCGCATTAACCGCGGCCACATCGGCTTTCGCCTTTGCCAAGTCAGTCGCGAGTTTGTCTCTGGATTCGTCGATATACTCTTTGGTATGGTTATCACCAGCTGACATTTTAATAACCCACTCGGCATATTGAATACTATCCAACAGAACTGCGGCGACTTCCTGATATTCGGAAATATCTTTGATGGCATTGTAATAACCACGCGCTTCCTGCACTTCATTTTGCAATAATGCGAGGGACTTTCTGGCCTCGACTTTCGCCTCCAACTTCGCTATTTGAGCTGCAAGTTTTCTGGCTGCAGCGTCTAATTGTTTTTGGGTAGCATTGCTATTAGCGGCAACCTGTTCAGCGTCTTGTATGGCAGCATTTATTTGGTCGGACAAATCTTTATAGTGATTGATAATGGTCACTTTGAGCGTCTGAGCCTCGGACATGATACTATCGTATTCTTCAAAACATAACGAGTAGGGTCTTACCAAGCGCACTCCGAGTCCGAACTCTTTGAAGCCATAATTCAAAAAGACAACTTGCAAGGAGAGTTAATGAAAGAATAATACGTTTCATGATATTGCTAATTATATTTTTTGCCAGCAAAACGACTGCTTTTTTCCGTTGCCAGCCTCAACGATTTATTCTATGTTTGCGCTATTTCCTCGTAGTGGGGCTACTCGGGCGCTGCACTCGGAGTGCGTTCCGTCGCACTCCTTCATGTTCTACAAGCGTTCTGCACGCAAACTGCGTGCAAAGGTAGTACAAAAAATCGACATCTGCAAACGCAGGTGGAGAAAAATTTATTTTTCTGCAAATTTAGTTGCGGTTTTTTAATATTAATTCCTTAATTCATTCAACATTAAACAAAAAAATTTGCATATGTCGAATAATCTTTGTACCTTTGCACAAAATTACTGATAGTATGGAAACAAAGAAGTATGAAACGGATGAGTTGACCATTATCTGGCAACCGGAAAAATGCACTCACGCCGGTATATGCGTGCGTATGTTACCACAAGTTTATAATGTTCTCGCCCGTCCATGGTGTAAGCCGGAGAATGCAACAACAGAACAACTGATAGCGCAAATTGATGCGTGCCCGTCGAAAGCGCTGACTTACATCCGCAAACACAAGCAGTAATGGAAATCATTCAGAAAAATAATACCGAGAACGGTCTGTTCATCGCACAAGAGGACGGTAATCAGATGGGCTATATCTCCTATGAATGGTTCGAACCAAAGGTATTGGGGCTGATGCACACCGTTGTTCGTCCCGAATACAGAGGGCATGGTGTGGCGAAGACATTATTGGATGCTACGGTTCAATATGCACGTGCTAACGGTGTTCTCATCCATGCTGTTTGTTCTTACGCTGTTAAAGAATTTAGCAAGTCGGAATACGATGACGTAAATAAGTGCAAGCATTAACTCTCATTGTGCGCCCTACGGTCGCTCGAATTTTGGCAGCTCATTAAACATCCGTTGATAGGCAGCTGCTTTCTTGTCGAAGGATAACGGATAGGCGCGGGAGGAAGATGGCATTCGCCAGAAACGGACAGTTCTATTTGCGAAAGAGGTTTCGATAAACTCACTCACTTTGGGCGTGGCGGTATACAGTATTTCCGCTAACGTCTTTGCGGCTTTTCCTCCGGTGCAACAGATGTCATGGCAATGCGGGATTTGTTGCAGTAACGCGGCTATATCCGTCCGTTCGACAATCTCCAGATGTTCGTCTGCCGCGTTGCCCTGCAAGCGTCTCACGGATTGCGCTGTGTCAAAGATAGCGATGCCTTGCTTCCGGCAGAAAGAGACGATTTCCTCATAATTAAATACGGCTTTGCGGTTTCTGTATTCTGTCAGCGCAGCGGTCTGTGTTCTGTACTCTTCAAAATGCGTCTCCGAAGAATACTTGTCCCATAATCCGCCACATATCGTTCTGCGGGTTCGGGTAGAAAAAATCCATACACCACCGTTCTTTTGGTGGCGGAAAACTACCGAGCATCAGCAATCGTGCATTCTCCGGCAGAAACGGTTGCAATGGATGATGTTCTATTTCATGGGTTGTGGGCATTGTGTTTATGCAAGGATATCCATATATTCATCCGTACGCGTGAGGACTTTGTGCGCATAAGAACAAACCGGTACGATGGTACGTCCGTTTTGCCGTGCGAAATCCACCGTAGCCATCACCAACTGCCGTGCAATCCCTTGTCCTTCAAAGCCTTCGAAGACGTGCGTATGGTCGATGATCATCCGTTCCAGAATGGGACGTTGGTACGTCAATTCACCGACATGCACATCGTCCAGCCATGCCTCAAAAAGGCCGTTTCGTTCTGATTCTGTGTGTTTGATGGTTAGCATAATCTTTTAATTTTGACACAAAATTACAAAATTTCTCTGACATACACAAGTTTTTGCACAATTTATTTGCATATCTCAAAATTTTGTAGTAATTTTGCAGTCGCAAACTCACGCTGGGGTGTCTGCGTGACATTACAGGGTGAGGGAGCAGACATATTTAATGGCGTTTACTAACGCTTGTTTTTGACTCATTGAAACCT
>CAJOFV010000022.1 GCA_905233925.1 Paludibacteraceae bacterium | reverse complement strand
GAAAAAGACAAATCGATAGAATCCATCGGCAACACCTCGGGTACGCAGGAGTCCTCGCCTGCGCAGAAACTCCTGCACAACGGTCAGCTCCTCATCCTCCGCAACGGCAAAATCTATAACGCTGCCGGTGCAGAAATAAAATGACAAAATGGGAAAATGAAAAAATAAGAAAAGGCACCCTTCGGGGTGCTTTTTTAATCATAATAATCAAAAGATCACTTAAAATTCATTAAAATTTAATCAAGCTATTTTTCGGCACTTTTTGCAAAATTTTTTAAAAGCCGCCATCAAGCCGCCTAGAAGCCGCTTTTAGGGTCTCAAAAACAAGGCACATTTTCGCACAGATTTGCAAAAAAATAACCCCCAAACAAAAGATTAAAAATTATAAAAACTCCGCCAAATCGCACTTTTTTGCCATTCATTCCTTCATTCTTTCACTCATTAATTCACTAATTCATTAATTCCTTCAATATTCATCAAAAAAAATTTGCACGTTTCAATTTTTTGTTGTACCTTTGCGGGCTGAAAGGTATGCGCAGACTTTATCTCATATTATTACTCATTGCAACGCTCTGTTTGTCGGGCGTCTCCGGCGCGTATGTTCAGGCGCAGTCGGACAACCTTGCCGGCGTGTATGGCACAGAGTTCTGGCTGGCGTTTTTGAGCAACGGCGGTTATGACCCGAAGACGGAAAAGACCTTCAAGATTACCCTTTACGCGGTGTCAGAGACTCCTGTTTCTTTGAGTGCCTATCAAGGTACTACGAAGCTGGGCGATTTTAGCGCAGTCACGGGCGGACAGCAATATTTCTACAAGTTGGAGAACCTGAGTGCAGCCAGTCTCTGTCCGGCTCAAGACGAGAGCGAGAAAAAAGCCTCGCGCGGTATATGTATTCTGTCGAATGACAACAAAACGAAGTTTAGTTGCTATGCGTTCATAGAGGTGGGCGGTAAGAGTGCGAACTCAATGCGTGATGCAACGCTGTTGCTGCCGAAGGACATTTTGGACAAGGAGTATTTTGTGCAGATGTATCCGGACGACGGTAAATCCACGGAGTTTGTGGTAGTAGCGACGGAGAATGACACGAAAGTGAACATCACTCCTTCCTGTAAGACGCTGAACGGCGCGGACGCGGGTTCGACGTTGACGACAACGCTGAACAAAGGCGAAGTGTATATGGTCAAGAGCCAGACGAAGCTGAACAGCACAGATGTTGTGGATTTGAGCGGAAGTACGGTCTGCGCGGACAAACCGGTCGCCGTGTTCAACGGTAACGAGGCAACGAAGATTCCGGACAAAGGAGCCTTCTCTCCGAGCCATACGTTTGAGCAATGTATCCCGCAAACGATGTGGGGCACGGAGTTCTACCTGGCGTTGGCTGGCGGAACGCTGCGCAACCGCGTACAAGTAACGGCATCGTACAACAATACGAAGGTAACTTATATCCGCGCTTCGGGAACACAGACGGTGACGCTGAATCGTGGTCAGTCGTTTGTGGCGAACTCCACCTTGCAACTCAACCAGACGAACTCGACACTGGTTATCACAGCCAACTATCCGATATTATGCTACAATTATTTGGGTTGCGGTGCGGATAACCAGGAGGTTGTGGATGTCGGCGGCGGCGACGAGATTACCTACGAATGGGGAAACCCTGCCAACGCATTAGTTGTGCCGTGGAGCCACCGCGCAAAGGAGATGAGTTTCTATACGGATTCGATTGAAAACCAAACGGACGGTTTCCCGCGTAAATACTTTGTACAGATTGTGACGGACAAACCCGATGACGGCAAAATCGTGTTGGACGGCGTTGCGCTTTCCTCAACATTATTCAAGCCGATTGGAACGACCGGTATGGTTTATACGAACGTGGAACTGACGACCCACGGCAAGCACCGTATTACGACCACGGGCGCAGGTTTCACGGGCTTCGTGCATGGCATTACTTCCGAAGCACGTGCGTACCAATACACCCTCGGTTTTGACCCGCCGAAATATCTTGACTCACTCTTCATCGAGAATAAGGACAATGTCATGTCGCCCTATTCGTACGACCTTTCGTACATGGACAACAAGGGTTGGTATCAGCGTCAGCCGGAGGATTTCCCGGTGGAGGATTTCCTGAAAGGGCGGGTGGACACGGCATACGTCTGCGACAGCACGCTGCTCAACTTCTACGGACATCTTGCGGAGCAGAACAAGACGGACGAAGTGATTTGGAAGTTCTATAAGTGCGACCAGAGCGGCAAAAAGATTATGCCCGCTTTCAAGATTATCGGCAGTTCGACGAACGGCACGACAGAGCACAGACAGGCGCACCTCTTTACCGTTGACCCGCAGTTGGACAGACCCGCTGACCAACGCGACAAATACACGTACTATGCGGTGGATATGGAGAAGTACAAAAAGCACTTGATTTGTACGGATCTGCCACCCGATGCGGACACCTTGCGCACAATGGTGCGCGTCCATCGCGAATACAACGATACGACCTGGCGGATAATATGCCAGTCGGACACCGTGCATTTCTTCAAGGAATGTGAACGTTTCGTCGAGAACCTCGCCGGAGACGGCAATAACAAAGAAACGGTCTTCAAGTTCAACACACAGGACTTGAGCCAGGATATCGTGAAGTACAAAATGGGCATTAACGTCTATAGCCGCAAATATTTGTCCATTAACGGCTGCGACTCGATTGTGACGCTGATGTTGTTCGGTTGCGACACGATTTATCATCAGGTGGATACGACCGTCTGCCAAGATTCGCTGTTCAAGTTCCAAATCATAGACAAGGACGAGGAAGGGCATGACCGCGTGCGTTTCTCGCAAGCTGTCTCGAACTTCAAGGTAACCTCGCAATCGGCATTATTGGCGGAGATGCAGGCAAACGGCAAACTGGCGGCATACACCAATGAATATTTGAGCGTAATCAACCGCACAAGCTGTCTGGACGAAGACAATGCCGCAACACCCGAAGAAAAACTCATCTACCAGGCCTTCAAAAAACATTGTCTGGGCTTCAAAGGCTGCCCCGACACGTTCAGGCTGAACCTGACCATCATGCCACGCCTGACTTTCCCGCTGATGGTTCGGCAAGTGGAGTGGTGTACTTTGGGCGACGAAACGGCAACGTACGCGTGGAAACGTCCGAACGGAGACCTTATTGAGAACATCAAGCAGGACGACCCGCGCTTTGACGAAAGCGGCGTCGGTAAGTTCGGCAAAATATACAAATATGACGCTGCTGATTGTCCGGACTGCCCGCCGGAGAGTTGCGTAATGGAGAAAGATACACTGGTGCTGCACCTCGCGAAGGACGTCACCAAGACCGTGCATATATGCCGGAACGAATCCTACAAGCATGATTTCGGCGGTAATCCCTCCGTGACAGAAACCTATTACGGCAAGAACTACGCGGTTGGAGGTCCTTATTCGGAGACGAAAAACATCACCATCGGTTCAGGTGCCGAGAAGTGCGAATACCAGAGCACGCTCAACATATACGTTCATCCGTCGTATGCCGGTGATGATATGAAAAAGGAAAGTGACATCACTTGCCGTGCGGACGGCGCATTCTATACTTGGACAGACCACCCGCGTTCAGGCGAACCGCACCGCTCCGTCTGGATGATCAACACGCTGACCAACGCCAAGCAGAAGGTGACCACCGACGCTATTCCGTTGGATGTGGCGGGAACCTTCACACTGATTGACTCGCTCAAAACAAAGACCTGTACGGAGTGCATGGATGGTGCTTGCGACTCGATTTGGCAGCTGACCCTCACTATCGGTGCTGAAGTGCAGAAAGTCGATTCGTTCGGCTTGTGCCAGAACGCGGAACTGGATTATGTGTGGAACAACACGCACTATTACTATTACAGCGACAGCTATAAAGGCACCAAGAAAACCCCGTACACCATCCTCAAAACGAGTGAGTGGTTGAATAAGACTTGCAAGGAGTCCAAAGTCTATGTGGATGACCACACCTACTTGGGCTACACCAAATACGGTTGCGATTCGCTGCACGTGCTGAAGATTCATCTGGACAGCGCTTATGTAACGGAAGTGGATACCTTCATCTGCGAAACGCAATACTACAAGTTCTTGGACGAGCCGTTGCAGCACTGGGATTACGACCCGCTCGGAACGAATTTACACACGTTGTCGAAAACTGTGAAGACAAAATGTGACTGTGACAGCGGCGTGACACACTATGTGCATGTCCGTCCTGTATATCTTGACCTTCAGGATGAACCCGATACAACTTGTCAGGCGGCGTCGGATGTATATACTTGGAAGGATCACCCGCTTGACGGTGAACCGCCTCGTAAGCTTTGGATGATTAACATCAAAACCAATGAAAAGAAGGATGTAATGAGCGACGCTATTCCGCTGAATGTGGCGGGAACGTTCACACTTATCGATTCCCTCAAGACCCAAACTTGCCCGAAGTGCGCAGACGGCTGTGACTCGATTACATCTATCTCGCTCACGGTTATTCCGACGCATGATATAACACTCCCGACGTACCAGCTTTCCAGTGAGAAGTATTATCTGTGGGATGACACCTTGTTCCTCGGTAGTGCAAATGTGGAAGTGGAGCCAGGCATCACATACAAAGAGAAAATAATTGTTCCGGGCGCAGATTGCTACACGCACTACCAGCACCACACGACCGTGGATGCGCTTGGTCATTCCGTAGGTACGCACAACACCTGTGACTCGATTGTGACGCTCTGTATCAAAGTCGGTGAAGTGTTCCGTGACACGGCGTATGCCCCTGTCTGCGAGAACTGCGATTACCTGTGGCATATTGAAGACCCGAGCACCGGCGGCGAAAAAGACATCTATATCCCCGATACTGACGTTCCCAAAGCGGGCGAAACACGCTGGTACTATGATTCGCTGAAGACCGCGATGGGATTTGACTCCATTCATAACCTGCAACTCACCGGTTTCCCGACGAAGTATAAAATGGACGTGCCTGCTCAAGTTTGTCAGGGCGAGGACTTCGTATGGGCAGGACATCCGGGACAACGTACCGAACTGTATATCGTCAAAGGTGGCGTGGCAACTGCCATCAAGACGAACGATTTCATCAAAACCATTTCGCAGGAGTACGGTCAGTATCTCATTCGCGACAGCATGATTACAGACACGGTATTCTATAACCCGGGCACCAAAAAGAAAGAACCGGTGCATTGTGACTCGATTTGGGAACTCACGCTGACCGTACACCCGACCTACACGTGGCAATACAACTACAACGAAGTGCTGCACGACCAGTCACTCTGTTCAAACGACACGCTCTTGTGGTCGAACCGCCTGTGGGTGGGCTATGATTTTGACCTGGCTGCTCATCCGCTATTGCCTGCTACAAGTACGACGCTGTACGATTCGATTGTTTATATCCCGAAAGCCGCCAACAAGCTCTTCTACGATTCCATTGTGACAGCGGGAACGGTTCATGGTTGCGATAGTATCAGTTACGTCAATATTCATATCTCGCGCTACGACACGACATGGCTCAAACCGCATATCGGCGACAACGACCAACAGTGGTCGTTCGGCGGCAAGGGCGGAACATTCTCATACAACGGCAAGTCGAAAATCACCCGCGAAGATCTTGTGCCCTCTGCCTCTGTGGATTACACGGATCCTGATCGCAGTGCGATTTATAAGTTCTTCTTTATCGACACGCTTCAAACGGCAAATGGCTGTGACTCGATAGTATGGGATTCGGTATATATCCATCCGTCGTATCGGTTTGTATTTGACACTTTGCTCTGCTCTAACAACGATTGGGACTGGCGTCCCGAGTCGCCGCATGCGGAGGATCTCAAAAACGTTAACCTGTGGCTGACAGGCATATATTACGATTCGTTGTTCACGGAACCTTATCATATTGACTCTGTGTTTGTGCTTGACTTGACCATTCAGCCCGGTGCAAAGCATTACTTTGGCAATGACATCTGTAAGAACGACACGCTTGTTTGGGATCACGAAGACATTTATTACCGCGATAATTATAAGGAAATTGTTCATACGTACAAGACCGGTTCAATGTGCGACTCCGTGCTAATCTTTACGCCGGTATTCTATGAGTACTACCACTTCCCGACGGAGAACTTAGGTCTTATTTCCGGCTATAGTTCCGATTCGATTTGTCGTTTCGATGAATTGATTTGGATTTCACCGGGCGAGACCACGCCGCACACGGCGGCTCTGCGTGGCGAGAAGGGTGAACATTTTGCAGCGTTGCCCACAGATACATTCGACCTCAGCCCGACGGGGGATACCATCGGTATTTGGATAACCATATACGACTCGCTGCATACAACTGCGCAGTGTCATTGTGACTCGACATACACGCTGCGTTACTATGTCAAACCATCGTTCCGCTACTACGACACGATTACCATCTGCACGACCGACACCCTCGAATGGCGCGGACAGATTCTGACTAGCGAGTTGGCGGATACGATTCATACGAGTGACAGCTACCAGACTGTAAGCGGTTCCTGTGATTCCATTTACTACCTCACGCTCTATGTCAACCAGGCATACGACAGCCTGCGGTATGATACGATTTGCGGAAACGAAAAGCAGTTCCTCTGGGAAGGACACAACCTGACCTCATGGCTTCGTATACACGATTTGGACACGCTGCCTAATGACACATCATTATATACGCGTTATCCGACAGAGTTCGGCTGCGATTCCATCTTCCGTCTGGAGCTCAATGTACGGCCTATTTTGACGGAAGAATGGACGGATACCATCTGTGTAGGCGAGACCTATACGCTGAACGCCAAGCAATTCACCGTGACAGGCGTTTATACCGACACGTTGAAGAACCACTTCGGCTGCGACAGTTTCGCAGTAGTACACTTGGAGGTGGTTCCCGCTACGAAGTTTACCATTGAGCCGATGATTCTCTGTGCGGACAACGGTGCATATGATCTTGTCTTCGCCTTTGACCCGAACGCAGGCTTCCAACCGCGCGAAGTGCGGATCGTTTATGACTCATTGGCACAAGCCTGCGGTTACCCTGACGATACCCTGACCTTACCGGTTGTCGGAAACATCGTTGCAATGGAGTTGCCGAAGACGGATGAACTCTATGTCCGCCCGAATAACTACACCGCAAAGATTTACTTCGAAAACGGTACATGTGACGACCCCGAAATGCAGCGTGTGGACTTCCACTTCACCGTAGATTATCCTGACTGGATTCTGGAGCAGCGCTGGGCGGACGCCATTGGAATTCTTTCTGCAAAGTATAACGGCGATTATACCTTCTCGGCATACCAGTGGTACAAAGACGGCGAGAAACTGGTCGGCGAAACGAAGCCTTATTACTTTGCGCCGCAGTATCTTGAAGTCGGAGCCGAATATAGCGTTGAGCTGACCCGCGAAGGCGATGACTTTGGTATTATGACTTGTGCCATCAAGGCGGTTCAGAGGGACAACACCATGACGCCGCAGAAGCCGTACGTAAGCGTTGTGCCGACGTATGTGGTGAAAGCAAACCCCGTGGTACATATCCTGTGCAGCCAGTTTGGCGGAGACTTCCGGATATATAATCCGTACGGCTCGCTGATTGAGGATGGACACTTTGAACCCGGCGAACACAACGCACAGGAAGTTCACTTGCCTGCCTTGTCCGGAATGTATTTGTTCGAACTGAATCAGGAGAACGGCGAAGTCCGCACGGTCAAAGTAATTGTTGAATAAACGTCTTGAAGAGAATAATTGCCATATTGCTTTTCGTTCTGCCGCTGACGGTCTTGGCGCAAACGCGTATTACGAACGACCGTTCGCCCAACACGGACAAACTGCGGGCTTCGTCCGGCAAGCGGGTTAACGCTTCCGGCTTGCGCACAACGGCGTATGACGGTGTACATCACCTGGTTGGTATGCACGTGGACGGCGGCTATTCCGCATTCTTTGGCAATTATCCGGGAATGACAACTGGCCCGGGCGGATATACGGTAGGTTTCGGCTTTGATTACAGTTACACCGGTCGCGGACTGATTTTGCAAACAGGACTCGGGATTCGCTGGCAGGACGTGCAGAACCGCTTTGGAGCGGATTCGCTGATTGTGAATCCTGCAACGGACTCCGAAGGTATTCCGTTCAAACTTAGGTACGATTTTACCGAACGGATGGATTGCTCCCGTAACATCTACATCCAAGTGCCGGTTATGGCGGGAATGTATTTCTATAATGCTTACTTCCTGGCGGGTCTCAAACTCAATGCACAGGTCGCGGGCTGGACGCAGCCGTTAGTCTATGTTTCCACCACGGCAAGTTATGACCGTTATATCGGTAATTGGGAGGAAATGGATAATCACGGCTACCGCAAAGATGTCGAAGAACTGCGTGATGGTCCGCAACTCGACTTGAAATTTGACGCGATGGCAGCTTTCGAGATAGGTTACGAATGGGCGTTCGGCAACTACGGCAAGAAAGGTTACCGCAAGCAGGCAGCGAAGGATTATCGTTTGCGCTTGGCGGCGTTCCTTGATTTGGGATTGCTTGACATCTGCCCGAATACGAAAAAAGACCCTTACAAGATTCCAAGCGAGTCGCCGTATGACTTCTCAACCTTTGAGTTTAACCATATTCTCTCTACGTCCACGGCGGCGGATTATCATTTCCGGAACCTCTTTACCGGCATTCGCCTGTCGTTCTTCTTCTTTGGCTACCAGTCCACCGAGAAGTGCATCCTCTGTGGTCCTCTCGGCGACGAAATCAAAATGCGGTAACATTAGTGTTAGCATAGGTTAATCGTAGAATAACGTAATTCTTGAGTGTTATTGTTGGATGCGGATGCTCTCAGAATGAAGAGCTTCCATGATTTGCCTTACCGCCGAAGCGGTAAGGCTTTTGTTTTGTGCCCAAGCAAGACGCTTGGTGAGAATTTCTTCAAAACGTTCCGGCTGCACCACTTCCATATTATGGGCTTTCTTATAAGCACCAATTTGCCGGCTGACCTCCATACGCTTGGCAATTGTTTCCCATAACGCATCATCCACTTCGTCCATCATGCGGCGCAACCAAGTTAATTGACAATCGGAAAATGGACAATTGGACAATTGGACATTGGATAATTGCAGAATAATCTGCTCCAGTTCTGCAGGCGTTATCTGCTGCTTGGCATCAGAAAGTGCGTGTTGCGGATTGTCGTGCACTTCAATCATCAAGCCGTCATATTGCAGCTCGGCAGCGATGCGGCAGAGTCCCGAAACCCTTGCTGCGTCACCGCTCATGTGGCTGGGGTCAAGCAATAACGGCACTTCCGGCATTTCCTGCCGCAATCGGTAAGCCATTGCCCAACACGGACGATGATTACAGCCGCGGTGAACCGCAAAGACTGGCAGCTTGGTCGCTTGCAGCCGTTGAATATTTCCTATCCACAAGGCGGCATCCTCATTCACAGGATTCTTGACAAGAATACCTTTGAGCGATTGCGGATTCTCTTTAATCGCATCTGCTAATGTTTGTACAAGAATAGGATTAGCAGACGTGCGTGCGCCAAGCCAGAGATAATCAATTCCGGCATCAAGGGCTTTGCGCACTTGTTCGGGCGTGGCAACTTCCGTGGCAACCGGCAAACCGTATTCGCGTTTCACGCGTTGCAGCCATGTCAGACCAACATCCCCGACGCCCTGAAACGTATCCGGCGAAGTGCGGGGTTTCCACACTCCTGCACGGAAGATGAATGGGTAACGGGCAACGGACAATGGCTTTTTTTCCGTCAAATGTTTCGCAATGCGGAGAATTTGTTCCTCTGATTCCGCCGCACAAGGACCTGCTATGTAAACCGAGTTACTCAAGTTTTGCTATAGTGATACATCTCTTGTAGTCAAGTCATACTTAAGTCATACTTAAGGGTGCTTAATATCTAACTAATATCTAACTAATAACTAACTCAAGGCTGCTATGGCTGTGCGTAGGGTTTCAATGCGTTGTTCCGCGTCGGCTTTTTTCTTACGCTCCAGTTCTACCACTTCGGGTTTGGCGTTCTGGACAAAGCGTTCGTTATTCAGTTTCGCCATTACGCCGCGCAGGAAACCTTCCTGGTGCGCCAAGTCCGCTTCTAACTTCTTCAGTTCCTCGTCCACATTGATGAACGCGTCCATCGGAATGGCAAATTCGGTGGTACCTACTATGAATTTGGCAGCATTGCCGCTGAGTTCGCCGTTGACAGCGACTTCCACGTTCGCAAGTTTGTCCACAAGCGCATTGAGCGCCTTCGGGCTGATGAGCGTGAGTTTCTCTTTCGGCGGAATATTCTTCGATGCCCGGACATTACGCACGCCGGCAACGATTTCCTTGATTTCTTCGATTAGAGCAAGAATATCAGCATTGCTTTGGCAGCCGAGGTCGCATAGTTGGCTGGTCATGATTGATTCACCTTCTTTGCGTTCGCAGAGGTTCTGCCAGAGTTCTTCCGTGATAAATGGCATGAACGGATGCAGCAGGCGGAGCATCTGGTCGAAGAAGTTCAACGTCTGCTCATACGTTGTGCGGTCAATAGGTTGTTGGTAAGCAGGTTTGACCATTTCAAGGTACCAGCCGGAGAATTCGTCGCAGTAGAGTTTGTATATCGCCATCAGTGCTTCGCTCAAACGGTATTTGTGCAGGAGGTCAGCCACTTCGGCGGATTGCTCTTGCAGTTTGGCAGCGAACCACTCTGTAGCGGTTTTGCTGGTAGCGGGCTGCTCGAAGTCCTTGACTTCCAGACCTTTTATCATGCGGAAGCAGTTCCAAATCTTGTTGCAGAAGTTGCGTCCCTGTTCGCACAATGCATCATCGTACAGAATGTCGTTTCCGGCAGGCGCAGATAGCAAAATACCCATACGCACGCCGTCAGCGCCGTAGCGTTCAATCAAATCCAGCGGGTCGGGGCTGTTGCCAAGCGACTTGGACATCTTGCGTCCGAGTTTGTCGCGCACGATGCCTGTGAAATACACGTGTTTGAACGGCATTTTTCCCTGATACTCATAGCCCGCCATAATCATGCGCGCTACCCAGAAGAAGATAATATCCGGTCCCGTTACAAGGTCTGCGGTGGGGTAGTAGTATTGAATCTCTTTGTTGCCCGGATGCTCGATGCCGTCAAAGAGCGAAATAGGCCAGAGCCATGAACTGAACCATGTATCCAGTGCGCCTTCGTCCTGTACGTAATTGCCTGCAGGAGTGGTTTCGCTGACAATAATCTTGTCTTCCGGATAGTTTTCTGCGCCTGTCTGCGCCAGCAAATCCGCGTCGTAGTATGCGGGAATACGGTGTCCCCACCACAGTTGGCGGCTGATGCACCAGTCTTTGATGTTCTCCAACCAGTTGCGGTAAGTGTTTTTGTATTTGGCAGGATAGAATTCGATGTCATCATTCATTACCGGCGGCAGGGCTATGTCCGCAAAGTGCTTCATGCGGATGAACCACTGGAGTGAGAGCCGCGGTTCGATAGGCACATTCGTGCGCTCGGAATAGCCAACCTTGTTGTCATAGTCCTCGATTTTCTCCACAAGGTCAAGTGCTTTGAGGTCTTCCACAATGGCTTTGCGGCAGTCGAAGCGGTCCATGCCGTGGTATTTGCGTACGTTAGGTTGGAGTTCCGGCTCCATGGTATCCATGTTTAGATGAGCATCCGGTGTGAAGATGTCGATGGCTTTCAGATTATGCGTCTGTCCAAGCATGTAGTCGTTGGCGTCGTGTGCGGGAGTAACCTTCAGACAGCCTGTTCCGAAGCCGATTTCCACGTAACGGTCCTCAATAATCGGGATAACACGACCTACGCCCGGAACAACCACGTGTTTGCCTTTCAGCCACTGGTTCTTTTCCTCTTTGGGGTTGATGCAGACGGCAATGTCGCCGAAGATGGTTTCCGGGCGGGTGGTGGCAACGATGGCGTATTTGCCAGGCTCTTCTACGACAGCATAACGCAGGTAGTAGAACTTCGAGTGCTCATCGTGATAGATTACTTCCTCGTCCGAGAGGGCAGTCTGGCGCTCAGGATCCCAGTTGACCATACGCAGTCCGCGGTATATAAGACCTTTGTTATACAGGTCGCAGAAAACCTTGATAACGGCTTTGCTGCGGGTTTCGTCCATGGTGAATGCCGTGCGGTCCCAGTCGCAGGAGCAACCAAGTTCGCGGAGCTGCTTGAGAATGATTCCGCCGTGTTCGTCCGTCCATGCCCACGCGTGCTTGAGAAACTCCTCGCGCGTCAGGTCGGATTTATTGATGCCTTGTTCCTTGAGACGTTTGATAACTTTCGCCTCGGTGGCAATGGAAGCGTGGTCTGTGCCGGGCACCCAGCAGGCGTTCTTGCCTTCCAGGCGTGCGCGGCGCACCAGTACATCCTGAATCGTCTCGTTGAGTACATGACCCATGTGCAAAACGCCCGTCACGTTCGGTGGCGGAATAACGATAGTATAAGGTTCGCGACCATCAGGCTTGCTACTGAATAACTTGTTGTCTAACCAATATTGATACCACTTGGTTTCAATCTCACTTGGACTATACTTTGAATCCATATATTTATTTTGTAATTATTATAGAGGCATATAAATCAGCCGTTTCTCGCGGAACCAGTCACCGCGGAAGAATGTGGAAATCTCCGTCACTTCGGCAATATTGCGGAAGGAATGGATTTCGCCGTCCAAATTGCCGCCCTTAAGGACAATCAAACCGTTCGGCATAGCGTTTTTATGGCGGTGCTGCACATTCTTGCGGACAAGTTTGACTAAATCGGGCAGGGGCATTACAGCGCGCGAAATGACAAAGTCAAACTGCCGCTTCTCGTCCTCGGCGCGTTCCTGAAGGCACTCCACGTTGGTCAAGCCGATGCGCTCGGCAATGTCTTGCGTAACGCGAATCTTCTTGCCGATGGAATCTATCAGCGTGAAGCGGCATTCGGGGAATAATATCGCCAAAGGGATACCCGGAAAACCGCCGCCTGTTCCTACATCCAGGATGGTTGTATCCGGCTGAAAATCAATCAGTTTGGCAATCGCGAGCGAGTGGAGCAGATGATGCTCTTCGAGGTTGGCAATGTCCTTGCGGGAAATAAGGTTGATTTTTTCGTTCCACTCGGGGTAGAGCACTTCAAGCGCAGCGAATTGCTGCGCCTGAAGCTCTGTGAGTTGGAAATATTGCGGGATTAGTTTCACTCCGCGATGTTGGTGAATACGTTCTGCACGTCTTCGTCCTCTTCGATTTTGTCGATGAGTTTCTGAACGGACTCGCGTTGTTCGTCAGTCAGTTGCTTGGTGTCGTTCGGGATGCGGACGAACTCACAGGACTGAATCTCGAAGCCGTGATCCTCAAGGTACTTCTGCATTTGCGAGTACTGGTCGAAGTCGGAGTAGATAACAATGGTGTTCTCCTCCTCGTCCACGCCAAGCTCCTCTACGCCGAAATCGATGAGTTCGAGCTCCAGTTCTTCAAGGTCGATGCCGTCTTTCATCGTGATGGTGAAGCAGGCTTTGCGGTCAAAGAGGAACTGCAGGCAACCTTGTGTGCCGAGGTTTCCGCCGTGTTTGGTAAAGTACGAACGGATGTTGGCAACGGTACGCATGTGGTTGTCAGTAGCGGTTTCCACGAAGATGGCAACGCCGTGCGGGCCATAGCCTTCGTAGTTGATTTCCTTATAGCCTTCCACAGACTTATCGGTCGCTTTCTTGATGGCGCGGTCGATGTTGTCTTTCGGCATGTTCTCGCGTTTGCATTGCTGAATGAGCATGCGCAGACGCGGGTTACTGTCCGGGTCAGCACCGCCCTCGCGAGCTGCGATAGTGATTTCTTTACCTAATTTGGTGAACGTGCGGGCCATGTGTCCCCAGCGTTTCAGTTTTGTAGCTTTTCTGTATTCAAAAGCGCGTCCCATAATTATGTTGTTTAAGATGGTTTAAAATTGTTTTGTGTTGTTATCTTTTAATGGCAGTCGAGTCGGGTGCTTGTTGTGCTTGCGGAGCTGGCATCGACTGGGCTTTCATGATCGAATCCTGACGGAGGGAGTCGAGGCGTTTTGCCTCGATCTCCTGCAGGTGCTGCTGATAAAGCGTCGAATCGATGTGTTGCAGTTCGGTCTCAATCTTCACTTCTTCGAAGGTGATGTCGAACTCTACACGACGGTTTTGTGCACGACCGGCTTTGGTCTTGTTATCCGCAATCGGTTTGTCCATACCATAACCCTTTGCCGAGATGCGCTCTTGCGGAACACCCTTGTTAACGAGGTACGTCATAACCGCTTTCGCACGTGCGTCAGAGAGTTTGAGGTTGTAGTCAGCCTTACCGACATTATCGGTGTGACCTTGTACCTCGATGATGAAGTTCGTGTTCTCGATGAACTTCTGTGCAATCTGGTCGAGCAGCGGGAAGGAGACTTTCTTAATCACCGCTTTGTTGTTCTCGAACTGAATGCCTTGCATAGCCTTCTTGAGGAGGTTGCGAACTTCTTTCTTCACTTCCGGACAACCCTTGTTGTAAGCAGGACCGGCAACTGTCGGGCACTCGTCTTTCCAGTCGGGCACACCGTCTTTATCAGTATCCAGTTCACAACCGATGGAATCTACGAATCCGCGTGCAGCAAGCGGGGTGTTCGGGCATTGGTCTTTCCAATCAGGAACACTATCGCCGTCGGTATCCAGTTCACAACCCTTCTCATCCACGAATCCGCGTGCTTCAATCGGCGTGCCGGGACATTCGTCGAGGTAGTCGTAAACGCCGTCGGAGTCAGTATCCAGCGGACAGCCGTGCTCATCCAGGAAGCCGATAGCTTCTGCCGGAGTATTCGGGCAGAGGTCCATATAATCTGCCACGCCGTCAGCGTCGGTATCCAACATACAACCTTTCTCGTCGATATAGCCGTATGCAGCTTCCGGCGTGTCGTTACAATCGTCTTTGTAGTCAGGCACACCGTCGCCGTCCGTATCAATCGGGCAGCCGAGCGTGTCAACAAATCCGTATGCAGCCGAAGGCGTGCCGGGACACTGGTCAAGATAATCGGGCACACCGTCACCGTCGCTATCAATCGGGCAGCCGAGTTGGTCAACCTTGACATTGAGCGGCGTATTCGGGCAGGCGTCGAACTGGTTGAGAATACCGTCCTTGTCGGAGTCTTTCTTCTTGTTCGTGCCCCAAACAATGCTGAAGCCGAGTGCCATGTTGAAACCTTTGGTGCGGTAGGGCAGGTAAGCCGCTTTGCCTTTTTCCATCGAGGCATAAGATGTCGGGATGTAGTCCATAGCGATGGTCATGTTGACTCCGTCGTACGGCATAAGGGAGATACCTGCGCCGATGTTGCTGAATTTGCCGTTGTTCACCAGTGAATAGCTTACTGCGAAGTTGAACCAGTTGCACGGACGGACAGCACCGCCGATAGTTACTTCCTCGTAGAAACGGCCGTTGTGCAGGTGTGTTTTGCTCAGCACGCCAACGCCCAACAGGTTGTTCAGGAAATTAGCGTCCACGGCGGCAACGAACTTCAGATTCACCATCCGTGCAAAGCCGGTTGAGCCTTCTGCGGACGTGATACCTTTGACATAACCCTCGAGGTGGCTCTTGACATCGCTCCAGAGACTGTCGGCCTGGAACTTGTCATCCACCACGTAATCTTCGTATTTCAAATCGCCAACGCCGACGAACGTGGTGTCAACCGGCGTGTTGTATTTGCGGCCGTTGGTCCAGTAAATGAAACCGAGATCATTTACAGCCAAAGATATTTGCACCTGTTTGTGCGGTTTGTAGGTAGCACCGAGGTCAAACGCTGCTCCGTAGCCACTGGGAGTGATGTAATCTTTCCAGGAAAGGTCGTTGGTCAACTTACCGAAGTCGTAGCCCCAGCTCATGCGTACAGGCAGACTACTCATAGATACCGGCGCAGCGACTGCCAGCGTGGCATCACCGTGAACGCGCCAGTTCTCTGCCGAAGCGTCGATGTTCAGGTCGGAGTTGCGCAAGCCGGCGTAGGCTTGTCCCAAGAGGAACTTCACTTTACCGCCGACCGTCCATTCATCGTTGATGATGTACGAATAGCCGCCCGAGAACTCGGTGTATGCCATTATCTGGAAACCGAACTGCTTGAGGCTGTAGGAGTTAACGCCTGTCAGGTCTTTCATTCCGCCGTCAAGCATGAACCGGAACAGGTCTTGCGGCAGCGAAACGCCTGCGTCTATGCGCTCCATGATGTTGATGTTGATATAACCTTTCTCCTTGTGCCGGAAACCGAATCCGAGGAGGTTCAGGGTCATCTCGTTGTTAATCATCGTCGATTTGCGGAAGACCTTGAGCAACGCCTGACGGTCGCCGCCGTCGGGGTTCAACGCGTTGATGGTTTTGCCGTTATAATTATAGATAAGGTCTCGCATAGTCAGCGAGTTGTTTCCGCTCCAGATACTCATGTAGCCGAGCGGCGTAAAGTTCACGTAACCGTCGCTGACCGGTTGGAAAGCGGGGTTGACGAGGTGTCGCATGGGTGCATTTTCAAGGAAGAACAGCGTGTTTACTTCCTGGGCACGTACAGCCGATGAGAGGCTGAATAATCCGATGGCCAGAATTGCCAGGCTCTTGAGAGCAACTTGTCCAAATGTCTTTTTCATAGCTGTGCCTCCTTATTTTTTCTCGTCTTTTGAGCCGAAGTTCAACACTGCATCCACTTTGGCGGTCACGCCGATGCGTACTTTCAACTGGTCGTCTTTCTTAATCTTGACGCGCCAGTTCGGGTCTTGGCTGGCGGCGGCATCCACTTGCTCGGCATCCAATTCGGCGATGAGTTGGATGTTCTTGATGCGTGCCAGTGTGTCAAAGTGCCTTCTGTTCACGGAGATGGTATAAACCGTCTTGCCAGGGTCGCCTATATGTGCTTCGCCCTGTGAATAGGTAATGCTCGGGGTAGCGATACGAATGGTGTCTGTATCCGAGAAACCGAACGGACGTTTCGAGTTATTCGGATCCATGATAACCTGTTCGTTCTCGTCCATGAAGATGAAGTGTCCTTTGATGCGGAGAGGAATCTTGTTCTCAAATGCCATCACAAGGTGCAAGTCCGAAGTCTTGACCGTGTCGATGGCGTTCACATCCGCCAACAGCGAATCAAGCGTGTATTTCTCCAGTTTGACGTCGCCGATGGTATCGATGTAACTGGCCTCCAGACCTTTCTTGAACTGGAAGGCGGCGTCGATATCCGCGTTGATGGTAATGTTCGTGTTCGGCAGTACGCGGATTTGCGGCGTGATGAGTGAGTCGAAGTCCATGTAGAACTTGTAGCCCATGATATCCGGACGGATAGCAAACAGCTTGTCTATTTGTCCGCGGTCTGTACGCTCATCGAAGATAATCCGCGTGTATTCAATCGAGTCGCCGATGGCACTTGTCAGAGGCAGGAAGTCGCGCCCGACGCCCTTGCCGTCATAGAATACGTCGCGTTTGCGCTGGCCGTTGAACAGCGCATAAACGCTGTCGTTCGTTTGCAGCGACTTCACGTACAGGTATTCACCGTGCATGTTCATTGCACCGGCAATCTTGGATTTGATGTTCAAATAAACATTCGGGGTGTCGAACGGCAGTTTGGCCTTCTTCAGGTCACGCCATTTCTTCCACTCGTCCTCAATGCGCACCGTGTCCGCGTCGCGCATGTCCGAAGACGGTTTGAAGAAGCCCCAGACAGCGATGAAGTTGATAAACTGTACGCGCAGGTGGTAGTTGTATTTGGTGGAAGTTGTTACGTGCACTTTGTCGCCATCGGGAATGGTGAAGTGGAAGCGGATTTCGAGGTGGCAGCTGTCTTTCACGTTTTTCTTGATATCTGTCCAGCTCATGGTGGAAATATCCTGCTTTTTCATCAGGTCGAGGACGAACTCGTTGATGTTAATCGGAATTTCACTATTGAAAGCGAAATCGCCCTTTGTGCAGACGGTAACAACTTTGCTATCGCGTTTGAACTCGTCGCCCAAAACAATTTCGACTTTGTCGATATATTCGGGTTTGAACTCATCCCAGTCGCTGGTGGTAATCGTGCTGTAGAAGCGCGATTTGTCGATGAGTGCACTGTCAATACGCTCGTCCGAAACATCGTTGTTGATGTTGTTGAGCTTCATCGAGAAGGGGAACTTGAGCATAATCGGCTTGCCGGTTTTGACAGTTCCGTCAGCGTTCATGTTGCCGGCGCTCAACTGCTCATAGACGTAGAAGTTACGGTCTACGTTGGACACTTTTTCTTCCAGATTAATGTTGTGGAAGGTACGTGTGATGTCGAACGTGTCGCGGAAATAGAGCAGTCCGCCGGTTCCGACATAGATTCCGTCCACTTGTCCGTTGCCGAGGAAGTCACCGATGGTCGCGCTCATGGAACCGATCGGAAGGGCGATGCCCATTTCGACCTCAGCGCGGTTGTCCATGTTCTTGAGGTCAAGGTCTTCCTTGCAACTACTTAATAATGTGGCGATTACAGCCACACAGGCTAATAGTAGTAGATGTTTTTTCATATCTTTATTGCTTTAATTTTTCTGTTGTCTTGGGTAAAAATCACAAAAACCGCGCAAAGATACAACATTTTTTTGACATCTGCAAAAAAAATCTGCATTTTTGTGCAGATTTATTGGAAGTTGATGAGGTAGATTTGTTCCGTGGCGCGGGTGAGGGCGGTGTACAGCCAGCGCAGATAATCGCGCCGGTCATCGTCGGAGGCGTCTTCTTTCAGCGGCCAACCGGCATCAATAAAGACGCGTTTCCACTGGCCGCCCTGTGCTTTGTGGCAGGTGACGGCATATGCGAAACGCACCTGCAAAGCGTTGTAATACTCGTTTTCGCGGATGAGTTTGAACAATTCCTGTTTGTTGCGTATCTCGGGATAGTCCTCTGCAATCCGGGTGTAAAGTTGTTTCTGGAGGTTGTAGTTCTGCTCGGGGGAGTCGGTGGTGAGGGTATCGAGCCAGAGAATGACATCTACTTCCCAGTCATAATCAACAAGCCGCAGGGACGCGTCGGCAAAGTGAAAGCCGTACAATTCGCGCTCGTTACGCAGGCGCACAATCTCCGCCATGTCACCGTTGGCGAGGAAGGGCAGGTTGTCATAGTTCTGCGTCCAGAAGTAGTTGTTTTTGGAAATCATGAGCCGGTCTCCGTTGCTGACGGCATCTTCTTTCCAAAGGATATGCGCGCGCACGCCGTTATTATAGAGGTTCGTACGTTTGTTGGTGCGTGTGAGGATGATGGTTTCTTCGTCTCCGACTTCGGCGTAACTGCGTTCAAGCAGTTCGAGGATGTCTGTGCCTGTTATTTTGCGGAGATCTTTGTCCTCCTCGATTTGCGGTGTGTAGGCGTTGACGGCGAGAAGTTCGCGCAACGCAGTTGCGTTGCGCAGGATGCCGCTGCCCAGGGCTTGCCGTGCGACTTGGGTGAGGGAGAACGTGGAAACATTCAGTCCGTAGCCGGCAAGGAAGTCGGGTTCGAGCGCTTTGCTCTCGGGATTACCGACAGGGGGCAACTGGGCGTCATCACCGAGCAGCAACAGGGAGCAGCCGACGCCGCTATAAACGTAGTGCACAAGGTCATCGAGCAGGCTGCCCGAGCCGAACTGTTCGTTGTCGCGGCGGGCGGAGATCATACTTGCCTCATCGACGATGAAGAGCGTATGCTCGAACTTGTTTTCGGCGAGGGAAAAGGTCTCTTTGAGCCCCGAATCCTGGCGATATATCCATTTGTGAATCGTGAAAGCGGGATAGCCGGAATACCGTGCGAGCACTTTGGCGGCACGGCCTGTGGGTGCAAGCAGGACGCAGGTTTGCTGCAGTTTCTCCATCGCACGGACGAGTGCGGAGACAACGCTTGTTTTGCCTGTTCCGGCGTAGCCTTTGAGAATGAAACATTTATGCGGATTCGGGCTGACCAAAAAACGCCCCAAGACATCAAAAAGTGCTTCTTTTTCGTCGTTGGGGTCAAAGGGTAATTCTGCCTTAATTCGCGATATAATAAATTTTTCTAACAAAATTTGCGGAAAAATTTGTGTATTCCAAATAAATGTTGTACTTTTGCAGCCGGTTTTGAAATTTTAGGTAGGTGCTACACGACCAGCTCCCTCTAAATTCCCCCAGGTCTTGACCGAAGCAAGGGTAGGAGGTTGTAGCGGTGCGATGTAGAAAGCCTACCTTTTTTATTCACCCGTTCATCCGTTCACCCCTTCACCCGTTCACCCATTCCAGTCGTACGACGTTCTCGACATGCTGCGTGTGCGGGAACATATCCACGGGCTGCACGGTGGTGATGGTGTATTTCTCCGCCAACAGCGCGAGGTCGCGTGCCTGCGTGGCGGGGTTGCAACTGACATAAACAATGCGCTGCGGGGCGGCTTTGAGAATGACGTTCACCACGTCTTCATGCATGCCTGCGCGTGGCGGGTCGGTAATGATAATATCCGGCTGCCCGTGTGCGGCAATAAAGTCCGTCGTCAGAATATCCTTCATGTCGCCCGCAAAGAACTCCGTGTTGGTCAGGCCGTTGATGCCGGCGTTTATCTTCGCGTCCTCAATGGCTTCCGGCACATATTCGATGCCGATAACCTTTTGGGCTTGCCGCGCCACAAAGTTGGCAATGGTTCCTGTGCCTGTATAGAGGTCATAGATGATTGGCTGTTCGCCGCTATTGCCGGAAAAAGCGAACTCCCGTGCCACTTTGTAGAGCTCGTAGGCTTGGTCGGTGTTGGTCTGGTAGA
>CAJOFV010000021.1 GCA_905233925.1 Paludibacteraceae bacterium | reverse complement strand
CAAGCACTCACTTTTACTGCAAAATAACAAATATTTGCATTTTTTTGCAGAAAAATTTTGGTAGTCCAAAAAAAAGCAGTACTTTTGCAGCCGCTTTCTGAAAAAGAAGGCGTAAACGGTGCCTAATCGTATATCGGTAGTACATCAGATTTTGGTTCTGAGGGGCGAGGTTCGACTCCTCGTTAGGCAACACGAAAAGAGCCGGAAGGCTTTTTTCATGTGATGATAAGTAGGGCACATCACGCAGAACAACGCCCGAATAAAGTAACAAAAACAAACAAAATGAAAACATTTGAATTGGTAGGTACTCCCCGTTCAGAGTACGGCAAGAAAGCTGCGAAAGCTTTGCGCAAAGAAGAGTTAATCCCCTGCAACCTGTACGGTCTTGGTGAGAATGTCACCTTCACGGTTGCTAAAGAGGACGTTCGCAAACTGATTTACACCCCCGACACACTGGTTGTAGCACTGACTATCGGTGATGCCAAGAAAATGGCGGTGGTAAAAGAGTTGCAAGTTCACCCGATCAGCGAGAACATTCTGCACATCGACTTCCTTGAGGTAAACGAGAAGAAGCCCGTAACAGTTGAGATTCCGGTACAGTTGACCGGTCACGCAGAAGGTGTGAAAGCCGGTGGTAAACTGAGCCTCGAAATGCGCAAACTGAAAGTGAACGGTATCTATACCAACATTCCGGAGCGCGTGGTTATCGACGTTACCAACCTCGGTCTGGGCAAGAAACTGGCTGTCAGCGACATCCAAGTGGAGAAGTGCAAGCTGATGAACGTACAGGACGCTTGCGTAGCACAGGTTAAGGCTACCCGCGCCAGCGCAACCGCAACTGAAGGAGCTGCTGAGTAATGAGTAAATTCCTGATTGTCGGGCTCGGAAACATCGGCGACGAGTACCGCAACACCCGACACAACATAGGATTCAAGATGTTGGACGCTTTTGCTGAGGCGTCCAACATTGCATTTGAAGATAAGCGTTACGGTTTTGTCGGCCGCGGCCGTGTGAAGAACGCGGAGCTGGTGCTGCTGAAGCCGAGCACTTTCATGAACCTGAGCGGCAACGCAGTACGCTACTGGATGAACGAGGAGAAAGTGCCGCTGGAGAACTTGTTAGTGCTGGTCGATGACCTGAACCTGCCGTTCGGGACCATCCGCATCCGCAAACAAGGCTCTGCAGGCGGACACAACGGGCTGAGACATATCGAGCAGGTGCTGTGCACGCCGAATTATGCACGGGTGCGGTTCGGCATCGGCGATGAGTTCAACCGCGGCGGACAGATAAATTACGTGCTCGGAGAATGGAGCGAGGAAGAGGAAAAAGCACTGCCGGAGCGGCTTGCGGTGGTGAAAGAGATTATTCCGTCGTTCTGCCTGCAAGGCATTGAGCGGACGATGAACCAATATAATGGGAAGTAAGATTTGGAAACATCCGTGGGTGGTAGCAGCGTGCAACTTCGCGCTGATGATGGCGATATTTTCGCTGTCGCGGCTGTTCTATTTCCTCACGAACCAAGCCACTTACCCCGACAGCGGCAGCCACTTATGCGAACTGATGCTCGGCGGCGTACGGTTCGACCTGACGGCTCTGCTCTATCTGAACAGCGTGTACCTGCTGATGGAACTGTTTCCGCTGAAAATACGGCAGCACCGGATTTATCAGCACGTGGCGCAGTGGTTTTACTGGATTCCGAACGGCCTCGCTATCGCCATTAACTGCTTCGACATGGTGTATATGCAGTTCACAGGCAGGCGGACGACCATTGCGTTTTTCAACGAGTTCCAGCATGACAGCAACCTCGCGCATATATTCTTCACGTCGGCGGTGCAGTACTGGTACGTGACGCTGTTCGCGATTGCGATGATTGCGGTGATGGTGCTGCTGACGCGGCGGGAAGTGGTGACGGATGACAAACGACACCCTATTATATATTATATATCGGAAACGGCGCTGCTGTTAGTGAGCATCTATTTCGTGGTTATCGGCATCCGCGGCGGCTTCGGAGCGTTCACACGGCCGATTACGCTGAGTAACGCGCTCGCCTACACGAACCACCCGAACGAAACAAACATCGTGCTCAACACGCCGTTTGCCATCATGCGCTCAACGGAAGGCAAGACGTTTCCGAATGTGCAGTATTTCCCGCAGGAAGAGGCAGAGACTATCATGTCGCCCATTCATCCGGCGGCAGGCAACGAAATGCAGCGAAAGAACGTGGTGGTGTTTATTTTAGAGAGTTTTTCGAAAGAATATTTCGGCTACTATAACCGCGATTTGGATGGCGGGAACTATAAAGGCTACACGCCGTTCCTGGATTCACTCGCGGCACAGGCGCTGACCTTTGACCTGAGCCTTGCCAACGGACGCAAATCCATCGACGCAATGCCCTCGATTCTGTCATCCATTCCGATGATTATCACGCCGTATATCCTCACGCCCTACTCGACCAACGACGTCGGCTCGCTTGCCTCGTATTTAGGGGCAAAAGGATGGCAAACAGGCTTCTTCCACGGAGCTCCGAATGGCAGTATGGGCTTTCAGGCGTATGCCCGTTCGTGCGGGTTTGATGCCTACTACGGCAAGGACGAATACAACAACAACGCCGACTATGACGGCTACTGGGCGATTTGGGACGAGGAGTTTCTGCAGTTCTTCGCACGGACAATGACAGGCATGCAACAACCGTTCATGACGGCGGTGTTCACCGCGACGAGCCATCACCCGTTCCAAGTGCCGGAACGGTATAAAGGTGTCTTCCCCGAAGGCACACACCCGCTGCACAAATGCATCGGCTACACGGACAACGCTCTGCGGCGGTTCTTTGACTACGCCAAGCAGCAGCCGTGGTACAATAACACGCTGTTTGTGCTGACCGCCGACCATACGAACGCGCTGACGTATGGCGATTACGAGACCGACAAAGGACGTTTTGAGGTGCCTATCATCTTCTTCGACCCGCAAATGGATGAAGTCCTGCGCACAAAGGAACGGAACTTCCCTGTCGCACAAGTGGATATCATGCCGTCCGTGCTTGGCTATCTGGGCTATGACGAGCCGTATTTTGCGTTCGGAGAGGACGTGATTACGCAAGACAAAACGAAGCCATATGTGGTAAACTACAACAATCCCGTCTATCAGATTTTCTCCGACAGCCTGCTGGTGCAGTTTGACGGGCAGAACGTGACCGGCGTGTATAACTTCCTGAAAGACAGACGTTTGAAGAACAACCTCAAATCCGGATACAAGGAAGATGACATGTTGCTCTACCTCAAAGCAACCGTGCAACAATACATTTCCCGCATGCGGGAAAACCGCGTAGCAATAGACAAATAACATGGACGAAAGAGTGGATAAATACCTGTTCGCAATGCGGATTTACAAAACCCGCTCCATGGCTGCGGATGCCTGCAAGAAAGGGCGCGTGACCATGAACGGCGTCGAACTCAAGCCCTCGCGAACCTTCAAAATCGGCGACAAGTTCTCTGTGCGCAAAGGACCGGTAACATTCTCCTACGAAGTGCTGCGTTTGAGCGAGAACCGTCTGGGCGCGAAGTTGGTACCGGACTACATGCGTGACATCACTTCGCAGGATCAGTTGGAGCTGCTGGAGCTGGCTAAACTCGCCGGACAGTCCGGACGCGATCGCGGAACGGGCAGACCAACCAAAAAAGACCGCCGCGAGATCGAGCAGTTCATCTCCGATGACTATTTTGACTTTGACGACTTTGACGATGAAGAGTAAAAAAGAAAATATCGCCGAGTACATTCTGTACCTGTGGCAACTAGAAGACTACCTGCGGGCGTTCCCCGCGCAGGCGAACAGCAACACCGAACTGATGGAAGTGCTGGAGATGATGCATATGGAAGGCATTGTCGGCGGCGGACACCTGCAACTGGCGCAAAATGCGCTCCGCGAACTGGAAGACTTGCACAATGAACTGGTGGATACCGAAGCACCGTACCGCGCCGTGATGATTCATTTGCAGCCCTCGCTCAATCTGTTCAAGTCCAAGACCGACCGGCCGGAAATGTCCGACGTAGAGGCGTGTCTCGTGCTGCTCTATCAGGTGATGATGCTTCGCTTGCAGAAGAAAGAAATAAGCCCCGAAACGGAAGTGGTAGTCAAAGACGCAACACAGTTGCTGCGCTTCCTTAGCAAGACCTACTATGACAACGAAGCAACGGTTTGAACATATCCTTGCATGGTTCGAGGCGAACATGCCCGTCGCGGAGTCGGAACTGGAGTTTGAAAACCCGTTCCAGTTGCTTGTGGCAGTGATGTTGAGCGCGCAATGCACCGACAAACGGGTGAACATGGTTACGCCGGCTCTTTTTGCGGCTTATCCGACGCCCGAAGCGATGGCGCAAGCCACCAAAGACGAGGTGCTGGCGTATATATCATCCGTGTCTTATCCGAACGCCAAGGCGGAACATCTGGTGGCTACCGCCCAACGCCTGACAGAGGTATATAACGGCATCGTGCCAGACAATATTGACGACCTGCAAACGCTACCCGGCGTCGGGCGAAAAACAGCAAATGTAGTCTGCGCGGTGATTTGGAATCAGCCGATGATGGCGGTGGACACGCATATCTTCCGTGTGTCGGAACGACTGGGTTTGACCACCAACAGCAAGAACCCGCTGCAGACAGAGCGCCAACTCGTCAAATACATTCCCGAAACCGTCATCCCGAAGGCGCATCACTGGCTGCTGCTGCACGGCCGTTACGTCTGCCAGGCACGCAAACCCAAATGCAAAGCCTG
The DNA here is from genome assembly GCA_905233925.1 of Paludibacteraceae bacterium. GTDB lineage: Bacteria > Bacteroidota > Bacteroidia > Bacteroidales > Paludibacteraceae > Colicola. The sequence continues at coordinate 11,123 of CAJOFV010000021.1, read as the reverse complement.
CGGACTGAAAGACTGGTGCAGATATGTCAACTGAAAAAAAGTGCGGTTTTCTCGCACTTTTTTTTGCATATTCAATTTTTTTGTTGTACCTTTGCAGGCTGAAAACAATCACAAACAATTATAAACCATTCTAAACTACCCAACTATGGCTGAAGAAAGAAAAATGCCGTCGGCAGAGAAACTGAAAGCGTTGCAAAATGCAATGGCAAAGATTGACAAAGACTTCGGAAAAGGTGCCATCATGCGCCTCGGTGAAGAGAAAATCGAAGATATACCCGTCATCTCCACCGGTTCGGTGGGGCTAAACCTCGCCCTAGGCGTTGGCGGTTATCCGCGCGGTCGAATCATTGAGATTTATGGTCCCGAGTCCAGCGGTAAAACCACGCTCGCTATTCATGCTATGGCGGAAGTGCAGAAGCAAGGCGGTATCGCTGCCATCATCGACGCCGAGCATGCGTTCGACCGCTTTTATGCCGAGAAACTCGGCGTGGATGTGGATAACCTGCTGATCGCACAGCCGGACTGCGGCGAACAGGCATTGGAGATTGCCGACCAGCTTATCCGCTCCAGCGCAGTAGACCTCGTGGTTATTGACTCCGTAGCCGCCCTCACCCCGAAAGCCGAGATTGAAGGCGACATGGGTGATAACAAACTCGGGTTGCAGGCACGCCTCATGTCGCAAGCGCTCCGCAAACTGACCGCAACTATCAACAAGACACAAACCACCTGCATCTTCATCAACCAGCTCCGCGAGAAAATCGGCGTGATGTTCGGCAACCCCGAGACAACTACCGGCGGTAACGCCCTGAAGTTCTATGCCTCTGTGCGTCTCGACATCCGCAAAATCGGGCAAATCAAGGACGGTGACACGATTCTCGGCAACCAAGTGCGCGTGAAGATTGTGAAGAACAAAGTGGCTCCTCCGTTCAAGAAAGCAGAGTTCGACCTGATGTTCAACGAGGGTATCTCAAAAGTCGGCGAACTGGTGGACATGGGCGTTGAGACCGGCATCCTGACAAAATCCGGCTCATTCTACAGCTACGACGGCAACAAACTGGCACAAGGCCGTGACGCCGTGAAGAACGTCCTGCGCGACAATCCGGATCTTGCCGAAGAGATTGAAGCAAAAATCATGGAGCAAATCAAAAAATAATGCCTATGCAGCAGAGTGTGCTGACAGTAAGACCCGCAGAGGCAAAACGACTGGAGACGACGTACCGTGTGGTGCGTCGCTCTGTTGATGCCCGTCAGCGCGATATCAAGGTCAACCTCACTCTGTTGGCAGACGACGACGGCAACTTCGTGCCGCGCGAAGCACCTGTTCCGCTGTACGAACCGCCACATTTTGTGGACGTGACCGGCAAAGACGCCCCACAAGCATATATCATCGGTGCAGGTCCGGCAGGGCTGTTTGCGGCACTAACGCTACTGGAACACGGCATCAAACCGATTATCTTTGAGCGCGGCAAACCGGTTAGTGAGCGCAAGAAAGACATTGCGCAGCTGAACCGCAACATCGCTTTCAATCCTGAATCCAACTACTGCTTCGGCGAGGGCGGCGCAGGCACATTCTCGGATGGCAAACTCTTCTCCCGCAGCAAGAAACGCGGGAACATGCAGCGCGTGATGGAATTTTTTCACCACTTCGGCGCGCCGGACACCGTACTCTACGAAACACATGCCCATATCGGCAGCGACAAGTTGCCACGCATTATTCAGAATATGCGGGAGTGTATTCTCGCCCACGGCGGAAACATAAATTTTGAGACAAAGGTGGATAATCTTCAAATCCTCAAATATTCAAATGTTCAAATACCTGTAATCCTCGCTATCGGTCATTCGGCGCATGACACCTACAGGATGCTTGATCAGGCGGGTGTCGCTATGGAAGCCAAAGGCTTTGCCATGGGCGTGCGTGCCGAGCATCCGCAGGAACTTATCAACAGGCTCTTTTACCATAATGCTCCACAGGAGGAGATTGAACTATTAGGCAACGCCTCTTATTCTCTGGTGACACAGGTCAGCGGACACGGCGTATATAGTTTCTGCATGTGTCCGGGCGGACATATCGTGCCTGCCGGCAGCAGCGAAGACGGCTGTGTGGTGAACGGCATGTCGGCATCACACCGCAATTCACCCTTTGCCAATTCAGGCATGGTGGTGGAACTGCACCTCGGCGGGCACGCCATGCAAGCACTTGATTATCAGGAGGATTACGAACGTCTCGCCAAACAGCACGGCGGCAGCGGCTTGCAGGCTCCGGCGCAACGGATGCTTGATTTCGTGGAAGGCAGGCACTCGGCGACACTTCCCGACTGCTCCTACCTGCCCAGAATTGTTTCGTCCCGACTGGACGAATGGCTGCCGGAGCCCATCCGTACGGGGCTGCGACAAGGTTTCAGGGACTTTGACCGGAAACACAAAGGATTCCTGACCAACGAGGCGGTGATTGTCGGTGTTGAGAGCCGCAGCAGTTCGCCCATCCGTATAGTCCGCGATGCAGAGACCATGCAGTCTTTGTCCCATTCGTGGCTTTATCCCTGCGGCGAAGGAGCAGGCTACGCCGGCGGAATAACCTCCTCCGCTCTGGACGGCATCAACGCCGCACTCAAAATCGCAGAACGATATGGAAAATAAGTTTGACCGCACCATACAAGTCCTCGGCGAAGCCGCATTTGCCCGAATGCAAACCGCCCGTGTTATTCTTTTCGGCGTCGGCGGCGTCGGCGGATGGTGTGCCGAAGCCCTGGTGCGTTCCGGTGTGCAACACCTCACTCTTGTGGACTTTGACAATGTCAATCCCAGCAACCTCAACCGCCAACTTGTTGCCACATCCGCGAATATAGGCGAACTGAAAGTAGAGGAAATGCGCAAACGCCTCTTGAGTATCAATCCGGACGCACAAATAACCGCACTCCCGCTGCGTTACAGTGCCGAAACGGCGGAGCAGTTTGATTTCAACCGTTTTGACTACGTTATTGACGCCATTGACAGCGTGGTGGACAAGGCGCTTCTGCTGACCCGCGCCGTCGTTTCTTCTGCCAAGGTATTTTCCTCCATGGGAGCCGGACGTAAAATCGACACTTCCGCCATCCATGTCACGCGTTTCGGCAAGGTGGAAGGTTGTCCGCTTGCCCGCGCTCTGCGGCAACGACTGAAAAAAATGGCTGCCGCCGAAGGTCTTTTCACTTTCAATATTTCCGCCATCCCTTGCGTCTGGTCACCCGAATTAAAAAGCGACGGGGGCACTATTGCCCCCATCGTCGGTGTATTCGGCATGACACTTGCCGGTTTGGTTGTCAAAGACTGCCTTCAAACTGTTAACGAACAGACGTCAACTGACGCAGATGCGCATTGAAAGCATCTTTCTTCAGCAATTCTTCGATACTGATGTGCATTCGGTAGTTCCAGAAGTGACGCGGATTAGCCGGCACATTGATACGCTCGCCAAACTGGTTTGGCAGACGTATTTCGCCGTCAATAGCGAGCCAGTCTTGCAGCGGCAGTATCACCCACATAGCCGGAGAATACATATGCTGGTTCACGATGAACTCGGCAATCTGCGGCGTCATCTCCTTCGGTGCTTCACCCCACCAGCCCATTTGCTCGTTGTAGAAGCGTTGGGTTACTTCGCGATCCTCTTCCCACCATGCACGCAGCGGATTCGTGTCGTGCGTACCGGTCGTGCAGACACTCAGATACGGAGCATCTGCCGGATGAGCGAACAGAATAGTCGGGTCTTTGGGCATGCGCTGGATCTCAAGGCTGAGAATCTGCAACTCATGCATTACATCAGGCACGCAAGCAGGCACCATACCCAGGTCCTCGCCGCAGCAGAGCATACCGGTCGAGTTAATCAGCGTCGGCAGTTTGCGCATCGCGGATTCACGCCAGAATTGCGTATGACGGCGGAAGAAGTAGTCATTGTAGATACCCATGATAATCTGCTTCTGGTCGTCATAGAGCTCGTTGTAGGAGTGCGACTGGTAAATCGAAATACGCGGGTGCAGCAGCTCCGGATGACGCTGGTCGCGGACAAACAGCACTTCGCAATGCAAGTACAGCAGACCGTTCTTGAGGTTATTGAGCGTGTCATCCGAGAGTTGGTTGTAACGCTCTGCCTGCGGACGTGCCAGCTGCTCATCGAAATAGTTCTCCACCTTCACTTGGGTGTCAAACTCATCCTTGAACCAGAAGACATAGCCGTCGCGGGTGTTGAGGAAGTGCTCCTTGGCGTATTCGGTATCAAAGCCGAAGGTGTCACCGAGGAAGTTCGAACGGATATACGGCCTCGTCATGCGGTCCTCATCCAGTTGGATGCCCATATTCCACAGGTCTTGCAGCGAATACGGCATCGCAGGCGAGAAGTGTCCGCACAGTCCCCATACATCGGTCTTGCGCATCTGCCAGATACGGAAGAAGCCGAGAATATGGTCGATACGGTAGGCATCAAAGTAGTCTTGCATCTTCGTGAAGCGACGGCGCCACCACTTATAGTTGTCCTGCGCCATAACATCCCAGTTGTAGGTCGGGAAGCCCCAGTTCTGGCCGGAGATAGAGAAATCATCTGGCGGCGCACCTGCAGAGGCGTCAAGGTTGAACAATTGCGGGTCGGTGTATGCATCCACAGAGTCAGGAGAAATACCGATAGGTATATCACCCTTCATTGCCACACCGATTGAATGTGCGTATGCCACCGCCTCGCTCAACTGCAAATCGGCATGGAATTGCAAGAAGTAATAGAAATCCGCCGGCTGTTTGTCGCGCTTGTGCAGGAACTCTGCATACGGCTCCAGCCACTCGCGGTTGCGAGCAAAGAAGTCTTTGTATTCCTTTGAAGAGAACAGTGCCTCCTTCTCGGCCTTGTAAATAGCCTTGAAGTACTTCATCTTCTCGTCATAAACGCACTGGTAGTCGGCAATAGGCTTCGCATTGAACTCTGCCTTTGTGGCTTCGTATTTCTTCTGTTGCGCCGGTGTCAGTTTGCCCATGCGCGGGATGTTGATGTATATCGGGTGCAACGCAAATACCGAAACGGCATTATACGGGTACGAGTCACGGTTGGTGTGCGTCAGGGTCGTGTCGTTGATTGGCAGCGTCTGAATCATCTTCTGACCTGTCAATGCCGCCCAGTCCGCCATCTTCTTGAGGTCCAGGAACTCACCGATACCAAAGCCGTCATCCGTGCGCAGCGAGAATACAGGCACTGCCACACCGGCTCCTTTGAACCGCGGTTGCGTGCGGCGGAACGAACGGTCGTGCTGTTCAATCTTCAGGCCTTTCTCAATGCCCCATATATGACGGTTCTCGCCCCATTCGATATCAACCACATTGCCCGAATGAAGATCATAAATGAGGTACTTGTACTCCACAATCTGGTCGTGCGCTATCTCTGCATCGGCGTGCCAGATCGGGAACTCCGCATCCGACATCACCAGCATGTTCGCCGCATTCCAGTTGCCCAGTTCAGGCACATTACCGATAATACCCACGCCCTGCGACGGCAGAATCTGCGGCAGGTCAATCGAGAAACGGATATTACCCTTCGGCGCTTTGGCTTTGGCGGGATTATGACGGTGGAACAACGATTTGAGAAACGCGGTCGTGTAGAACGCTTTCTCGTAATCCTGTGCCTGCCAGAAATCACGGACAACGACTTTCTTGTCTGCGTTACGGAGCGTGATGTGGCGCGGCAGACCGGCTTCGTACAAATAACCGCCTTCCGGCAGACGGATGGCATATTTGTAGGTAATTTCGCCTGCAAAATCCGTAACAGGCAGCGTTGCCGTCCAGAAATCCTGACCTTGGCAATTGAGTACTAACGGATGCTCCTCCGTCCAACCGAGCACGGATTGCTCGGTTTCAATCACACAGATTGATTGCCCGTAGGGCGTGCGATAATTGATTTGAAACGTTAACGTCATGGTATATTGTTATTTAATAATTTGCTTTGACGCTGCAAAGTTACTTCTTTTTTTTCAATGCTGCAAATAAAAAGTGATTTTGCCGCAATTTTTAATCTCCCCACTGCGCTACAATGCGATCCATAATCTCAAAAACTTCCGTTTTTGTGTCCGCGCGCAGCAACGCGATGCGTGTTTGTTTGAAATCATACAACCCCTTGAACACCGGCGAATTGGCAAAATGCCGGCGCGAATGTATAATCCCCTTACGTTCGTCGCCTATCCACTCTATACTGCGCTCCACATGTTCTTTCAGGATGTCCACGCACCACTGCATTTCCCGCTTCGGCAGCAACTCCCCCGTCTCTAAATAGTGCTTCATATCCTCAAAAATCCACGGACAGCCGAATGTGCCCCGACCGACCATGATTGCATCCACGCCATAGCGGTCAAAACATTCTTTCGCGCGTTCCGGCGTCGTCACGTCGCCGTTGCCGATGATCGGAATATGCATGCGCGGGTTGTTCTTCACCTCGCCTATCAGCGTCCAGTCCGCCTCGCCGGTATACATCTGCGCCCGCGTCCGACCATGAATGGCCAGTTCCTGAACACCGCAGTCCTGCAACGCCTCTGCCAACTCCACGATAATCTTCTGCTCCTCGTTCCATCCTAAACGAGTTTTGGCAGTTACCGGCACATGCACTGCGTTTACCACCGCCCGCGTTATCTCCAGCATCTTCGGCACATCGCGCAACAAACCTGCTCCGGCTCCCTTGCCGGCAACTTTCTTGACAGGACAGCCGAAATTGATATCGATGAAATCGGGCTTTGCCTGCTCTACAATGCGTGCCGCCTCGGCCATCGGTTCCGGTTCGCGACCATAAATCTGTATCGCCACAGGGCGCTCCGCATCGGATATTTGCAACTTCCGTGTCGTCGAAGCTACATCCCGCACCAACGCGTCCGCGTTCACGAACTCCGTATAGACCCTGTCCGCCCCGAAACGCTTGCACAGCATTCGGAACGCAGGATCGGTCACGTCCTCCATCGGTGCCAAATATAGTTTCTTCGCTCCGCTCACTTCTCAATTTTCGGATATTTGATACGGTGATGATTCATGGCAAGCAGCCGCTCCTTGAACACAATCTTGATATCTTCCACATCTTTGAACGACAGCGGCGTCTCCGCAAACTGCCTTTCTGCGATTTGTTGCTCTATCATGTCATCCACCATACTGCTGATACTCTCTTCCGTATAATTCTTCAGGCTTCGCGACCGTGCCTCCACCGCATCCGCCATCATCAGAATAGCCGTCTCTTTGCTGTTCGGTTTGGGTCCCGGGTAGCGGAAAAGTTCCGGATTCACCGTCTCTCCCACCGCCGCGTTGTTCACCGCTGTGTTGTAAAAATACCGAACTAATGACATACCGTGGTGCGATACAATGAAGTTAATCAGCACCTCCGGCAGATGGTTTTGCCGCGCAATCTTGATACCATCCGTCACATGGGCTATCACCGTCTTGGCCGCCTCTTCCGGCGTCATCTCCAGCAGCGGATTCTGTCCCTCCGGCTGGTTTTCCGTAAAGTACTCCGGATGTACCAGTTTACCGATGTCGTGATACAGCGCGCCCGTGCGCACCAACAGCGACTTCGCACCTATCTTTTTCGCCGCTTCCATCGCCAGTGTGCTCACTTGCATCGAATGTTGGAAACTTCCGGGAGCCTTTTGCGCAAACTCCATCAGCAGCGACGAATTGATGTCTGTCAACTCCACCAGCGTAATCGAACTCAGCAAATGGAACGTCCGTTCAAACAAGTAAATCAGTCCGTACGCGCAGATAATCAGAATCGTGTTGATGCCAAAATAAAGGTACGTCCACACATTGATATTGTGCCAGTCACCGGTCGTTCCAAGCACAAAAGCGGTATAAGTGACCGAATAGGTCAGCAATATCCATGCCGCCGTTTGTGCCAGCTGCGCCCGCTTGGTCATATCCTTCAAGCCGGCAACAGCCACCATTCCGACTGCAATCTGAATCAGTATGAATTCATACGAATCCGGCACGGCAGGCGCCACTAACAGCACCGTAATGATATGCAAGAACAACGCCGTACGCGAGTCATAGAATACCCGCGTGATTATCGGAACCCACGCAAACGGTATAAGGTACACGCTCAATGGGGTATAGCGCATAGTTACCAATGCCAAAACGGTAATCAGTCCCGATAAAATCGCGAAAAAAAGCATCGTCGGTAGTTCTTTGAAGAACGTCGGACGGAACACATACAGATACAACAGGAACAGTATAATCAGCATGCACACTAACGCCGCTTCACCCATAATCGAGAGTGCCGTCTGCCGCTTCGTCGCATGTTCGTTCTCGTAAGAAATCTTCAACGACTGCAGCATCACTGCCGTCTCCTCGTCCACGATATCGCCGCGGTCTACCACTTTCTCGCCGGCTTGCACCACTCCGTGTGTCAGCGAAATACCGTTCAGCAAAGTACTCCGCATCTGCTCCGTCATCACCGTGTCGCGCACCAGATTCGGACTGTAATTCTGCCCGAATGCCACGTATGCCGACTTGGGTGTATAGACCTCGCTCAACGGATAAGTCGTTGATACTTTGTCTGTTACGATGGCTATACGTTCCACGTTTTCCTTCACTAACTGCTCCCTCTCCTGCAAGGTCACCACCAACGGCTTTTGCTGTCCCTCCGTTATATACTTGTAATAAGGTGTGAAATCGCGCAGCACTTCTTCCTGTTCTGCTGCAAGTTGTTTCTCGCTTTTGTAAATCGGGAAGTCATGCTCTGCCACTATCCGGTCATACACCCATGGTTTGCCTACCTCGTAGCGGTAAGGAAACGAACTGTCATACCGCGGATAGAGATAAACCGTCGCGGCTCCCAGCAGCAAAAACGCCACAGCCTTCACAATGTTTTGTGTTAATGTTGTTAGTTTCATATCCTTCATTCACTCATTAATTCCTTCGCTCTGCGAAAAACGCTTGCATCATTTCCCGGCACTTATCTTCAAAAACCCCCGATTTCACCGATGTTCTCGGGTGCAGGACATGCGGTGCAAAAATACTATACCCCCGCTTTTCGTCCGGACATCCGTAAACCAGTCTCGCCACCTGCGCCCAGCCGATAGCTCCGGCACACATCGCGCACGGTTCCACCGTCACATACAGCGTGCAGTCCGTCAGGTACTTGCCCCCCAAGGTCTGCGCCGCAGCGGTAATCGCCTGTATCTCTGCGTGGGCGGTCACGTCCTGCAAGGTCTGCGTCAGGTTATGCCCGCGACCGACAATCTGGTTGCCTGCCACAATCACGCATCCCACAGGCACTTCCCCCGCCTCGAAGGCTTTTTGTGCCTCCGCTAACGCTAATGACATGTATTTTTCGTCCGTCTCCATTCGAAACTCTCAATCAAATGTTCCACATCATGCGCTATATATTCCAACACCGGCTGCAACGAATCCGCGTTCGGACGGCAGTTGCAATACACCGCCCCACGGAAGAAATGCTCGGTGGAATCGGTCAAAAAGAACTGATAAGGCGATGCTGTATTGCCCTGCAAGGTGAAAAATACCCCATACACTCTTGCCTCATCGTTCGCAAAAACGCGCTCGGGAATAGCACTCGCCTGGCTCACATGCTTATACACAAACTCCATCGCATCATCGGTCAATTCGCGCAAATTACCGTGCACCGGCATATACGAACAATGGATATCCGCATTCAGTATCCCGTAATGCAGGTTCATCCACTCGCCTTCGCTTTCATTTGCCACCTTCTGCGGCGTTGCATATACCGACTGCTCAAACCGGTATGGTTTGCCTTCCGGCGAAAGTTTATACTCCGCCTCCGGGAGGTCAATCCGGTAGTAACCGTACGGCCGCGGCGTAGCCGTTTTTCCACAGCTGCACAGCACCAAAATGCACCAAAAAATACTGTTTATTTGAATAAATCGCCACATTTCGCCGCAAAGTTACGGATAAATTTTGAAATACGCAAATTTTGTTGTAAATTTGCACGCCGAAATGAAAAAACATGACCTATATTGACCCGCAATTGGACAATTCCACCCTTCATTTGGTAGGAGAAGAGGCGGATAAACTCGGTTTGGAGTGTTATGTCATTGGTGGTTGGGTGCGCGACCTTATTCTGCACCGCCACAGCAAGGACATCGACATCGTTGTGGTCGGTTCCGGCATTACATTGGCGGAAGCCGTTGCGCACCGTATCAGCAAAGGCACCCACCTCGCTGTTTTCAAAACCTACGGCACGGCGCAGGTCAAGAACCGTGACATCGAACTGGAGTTTGTCGGAGCGCGCCGCGAAAGCTATCAGCACGACAGCCGCAACCCCATAGTGGAGGACGGCACGTTGGAAGAAGACCAGAACCGTCGCGATTTCACCATCAACGCACTCGCTATCTGTTTGAACAAAAATCGCTATGGAGAAATGCTCGACCCATTCGGTGGAATCGACGATATTCGGCAACAAATCATCCGTACGCCCCTTGATCCGGACATCACTTTTTCGGATGATCCGTTGCGTATGATGCGGGCGGTCAGATTCGCAACTCAGCTCGATTTCACCGTATATCCCGACACGCTGAATGCCATCCGGCGCAACCGCGAACGTATCAATATCATTACCAAAGAGCGCATTGCCGATGAAATCAACAAAATCATGCTCTCACCGCGTCCCTCGAAAGGATGGCTCTTACTCGATGAAACCGGACTTTTACCGCTCATTTTTCCCGAACTCGCAGCGCTCAAGGGTGTCGAAACCAAAGACGGTCGTGGACACAAGGACGTTTTTTACCACACCCTCCAAGTCCTTGACAACGTCGCTGAACTGCAATCTTCAAATTCTGAAATCCTCAAATCTTCAAATATCCTCTGGCTTCGCTGGGCAGCTCTCCTCCATGACATCGGCAAGCCACGCTCCAAAGCCTGGGATCAGCAAGCCGGATGGACGTTCCGGAACCACAATTATATCGGCGCAAAGATGGTGCCACGCATCTTCAAGAAGATGAAACTCCCGCTCAACGAAAAAATGGAATACGTGGCAAAACTCGTTGACCTCCACATGCGCCCGATTAACCTCATCGAGGACACTGTTACCGACTCCGCTGTACGCCGTCTTCTCTTCGAGGCGGGCGATGATATCGACGATTTGATGCTCCTCTGCGATGCCGACATCA
>CAJOFV010000020.1:4173-34291 GCA_905233925.1 Paludibacteraceae bacterium | reverse complement strand
CTTCATGGAAGTAACGGAACCTGTAACCTCTTTCTTTTTCTGGGAGCCGTAACCGATGGCAACGACTTCCTGGATTTCAATGGCATCCTCTTTCAGGTTAACTCTCATGCCGTTTTTGGCGGGGAGTGTCTGCGATTGGAAACCCATGTAGCTGAACTGGAGTTCTGTTCCTTCGGGAACATTCAGTTCGAAGTTACCGTCGAAGTCGGTGATAACACCGTTGGTGGTGCCGACCTGCAGGATCGAAGCACCGATAATCGGTTCACCTGTTGACTCCTCAAAAACGGTACCCTTAATCTGCGCCTGTGCGAGTGTGGCAAATGCCATCGCTACAGTCATCAGAACGAGAGACAAATGTTTGTGTTTCATCATACTGTTAATTTGGTTAATTATGTTTTTGTTAAATGGTTTACTCTTTGCCTTCTTTGATGAGGAATACAGCCACAGCGCCGAGGAGGAGGAGTGCACCTGCCACGGCAAGCATGCCGACCTGTACATTGTTACATATATATTTAAGGAGTAGTCCGCCACAGAGTGCCGCTACGATTTGCGGGATACAGATCGTGCAGTTGAACAAACCGAGCAAAGCGCCCATGTGTTTGCTTCCCGAAATGGCGTTCGTAATGATTGTGAAGGGGAGTGCCAACATAGCGGCCCAAGCTGCGCCGATGAGCAGATAGCTGAGCCAGAGCACATATTGGTTGTGCACAAACAATACGGAAACAAAGCCGACAGCACCTACAGCGAGAGACACGGCGTACGCACCCTTGTTACCAATCCAATGCTCGAGCTTCGGCAAGAACGCAGCCCACAGGAGCGAGCCGACAGCCTGTACGCAGAATACGACGCCGACCCAGTTACCAGCCTGTTGGAAGGAAGCGTCGGCCGCGTTAATACCGTCCCATCCGAAGCAGTTCCATGCAATACCGCCGTTGGAATACGTCCACATATACATGAAGGCCGCCCAGCAGAAGAACTGAACCAATCCTACGGAGAGGAAAGCGCGAACGATATGGCTATTGTCGTTATCGGAAGCGTCGGCAGCCTCTTCTTTCTTTTTGTTAAGCCCATGGAACTCCGCATATTCAGCGGGATTCATCTCTTCGACTACCACAAAGGTATATAAGGAGCACAGAATGAGAATTGCTGCGCCTACGTAGAACGACCATTTTACGCTATCGGGGATAACGCCCTCCGGAGCCGTATTTGCCAGACCGATCCATGTGAAGAATATGGGGAATAGGTAACCTACCACCGATCCGGCGTTGCAGAGCGCGGACTGAATAGCGTAGGCTGTACCTTTCTGCTTCTCATTAACCATGTCGCCAACCATCATCTTGAAGGGTTGCATCGCAATATTAATAGAGGTATCCAGGAACATGAGTGACATCAGGCCGAACCACATTGCAGAATTCAAGCCAAGCCAGACACGTTGCTCAAAGTTAAAGTCACCTGCATTGGGAAGCAAAATCATTACTGCCACAGCAATCAGAGCGCCGATAAGCAGATAGAATTTGCGACGACCGAAGATTTTACCGAACCACGTTTTATCCGAAAGGATGCCAACGATAGGTTGAACAATCATACCCATCAACGGGGGCAGAATCCAGAAGAACGAGAGCTGGTGCGGGTCAGCGCCAAGTGTGGCAAAGATACGGGAGATATTGGCGGACTGAAGCGCGTAGGCAATCTGAACACCAAAGAACCCGAAACTGAGGTTAAACAACTGTCCAAAGGACAAGTCACGTTTTTCCATACGTACCGATTTTAAGTATTTTAAGATTTTTGCCGCAAAATTACTGCTTTTTTTTTGAACGTGCAAGAAAAAAACACATTTTTCTGTATTTTTTTTGAAAAAGCCGTATAATTAGGGTGTAAATCGGCTGAAAAACGTGGAATTCAGAGGGGATTTGGGCAGGACAAATAACGGGTTCAAGCCAGCAAAAAAAATGACTTTTATGCCTACGTGTCGCCATCGTGCCGGAAATTACATACGAATAACGTATGAATAACATACGAATTACATACGAATCACATATGAATCACATATGTTTGGCTCGTGCAAATAAGGTGCAAACAAGGGTGAGGGAAGGAAAGCGGAATTGTGAGTAAAAAAGGGGGAAACGGAGAAAAATGACAGAAAAAAGCATTTTTTCTGATTTTTTTCGGGAAAAAATTTGGAGTGTCGGAAATTTTTATTACCTTTGCAAACAAATTGGGAGATTAGGGTGTTAGCAAAGGCGCTCACACGGGCGCGAGTGGAGCACGGAGCGAGCGCAGCGCAAGGAAGATAAGAAACGCGGGAAACGAATAAAAACGACAAACAAAAACGACAAGATATATGTTAGACAACATGTCGAGACATGAAGAACTAATTGCTGCGTTGCAGCACCATTTCGGATTTGATTCATTCAAGGGGAATCAAGAAGCCATCATTAACAACGTCATGGACGGGAAAGACACGTTCGTGCTGATGCCTACCGGCGGCGGAAAAAGTCTATGCTACCAGCTTCCGTCACTGCTGATGGACGGCATGGCCATCGTCATCTCTCCGCTTATTGCGCTGATGAAGAACCAAGTCGATGCGATGCGGAACTTCTCGGAAGAAGACGGCGTGGCGCATTTCATCAATTCGTCGCTGAGCCGACCGGAAATAGCGGCGGTGAAAGAAGACGTGCTTGCGGGCAAGACAAAAATGCTGTATCTGGCTCCCGAGTCGCTGCAGAAAGACGAGAACATCGACTTTTTGCAAGGTCTGAAAATTTCTTTCTACGCAGTTGACGAAGCACACTGTATCTCGGAATGGGGACACGACTTCCGTCCTGAGTACAGGAATATCCGTTCAATGGTGCTGAAAATCGGCAAAGCACCGATTATTGCGCTGACGGCCACTGCGACGCCGAAAGTGCAACATGACATCCAAAAGAACCTGGATATGCTTGACGCGACGGTGTTCAAGTCGAGTTTCAACCGGCCGAACCTATTCTATGAAGTGCGTCCGAAGAAAGACGATGTGGATAAGGAGATGATTCGTTTCATCCGTCAGATGGAAGGGAAATCGGGTATTATATATTGTCTGGCGCGGAAAGAAGTAGAGGATCTGGCAAAGACGCTGCAAGTGAATAACATCAGCGCCCTGCCCTATCACGCGGGTATGGACGCCAACAGCCGGACACGCAACCAGGATGATTTCCTGATGGAGAAATGTCAGGTGATAGTGGCGACGATAGCGTTCGGAATGGGTATCGATAAGCCGGATGTGCGGTTTGTAATACACTACGACATACCGAAGTCACTGGAAGGCTATTATCAGGAGACAGGCCGTTCAGGCCGTGACGGCGGCGAAGGACACTGTCTGTGCTTCTACAGCCCGAAAGACATCGAGCGTCTGCGGCGTTTCCAGCAAGGCAAGCCGGTAGCGGAAGTGGAAATCGGAAACCAGTTGCTGTTTGAGACGCAGAGCTACGCGGAATCGACCATCTGCCGCCGGAAACTGCTGCTGCACTACTTCGGCGAGGATTATACGCAAGATAACTGCGGCATGTGCGACAACTGCCGGAAGACATACCGGATGGTGGATGCGTCGGAGCTGTTGAGCCTGATTTTGGAGACAGTGCAAGAGCTGAACGAGAAGTTCAATGCGGCGCATATCGTCAATATCATGAAAGGCAACGAGACCGCGGCGGTGATGAGTTATCATCACAACGAACTGGAGAACTTCGGCGCCGGCGAAGACGAGGAAGAATCGACCTTGCATGCGATAATCCGTCAGGCGATGCTGAGCGGTTATTTGAGCAAAGACATCGAGTCTTACGGCGACCTGAAACTGACCGCCGAAGGACGGAAGTTCCTGAAACGTCCGGGCAAGTTCGAAGTGCCGATTGAGATGGAAGAAGACGAGGACGCCATGGAACTGACACCGGGAGCAGGCGGCAGTTCGGCAGCCGACGAGGTGCTGTTCTCGATTCTGAAAGACATCCGGAAGAAATTGAGCAAGAAAATGGACGTGCCGCCGTTCGTCATCTTCCAAGACCCGAGTCTTGAGGCGATGGCGACGACCTATCCGATTACGATTGAGGAGCTGCAGAACATTCCGGGTGTAGGTGCCGGCAAAGCCAAACGGTATGGAGACGAGTTCCTGCGGGTCATCAAAGAGTATGTCGAGGAGAATGAGATTATCCGTCCGGAAGACCTACGGGTACGCACCGTGGCCAAAGATTCGGCACGGAAAATCCGTATCATCCAAGCCATCGACCGGCGTGTAGATTTGGATGACCTTGCGGAAAGTATGGGTATGTCGATGGACGAGATGCTGGAAGAAATCGAGGCGATTGTGTATAGCGGCACGAAACTGAATATCGGGTACTTTATCGACGAAGTGGTTGACCCCGACGAAAAAGAGGAGATTTATGACTACTTCAAGAACACCGACAACGACAATATCAAACTGGCGATGGCACAGTTGGGCGAGGATGATTATGACGAGTTGCATGTGCGGCTCGTGCGGATCAAGTTCCATAGCGATTTGGGGAATTGACGAATAGGGACGTAGATATTATTTCGTTGGGGTGCTCGAAGAACCTGTGCGACAGCGAGGTGCTGATGGGCAAACTGGAGGCAAAGGGCTTCTCATGCCATCATGACCCCGAGAAGCCGAGTGCGCCGGTGATGGTGATAAATACGTGCGGATTCATCGGGGATGCGAAAGAGGAAAGCATCAACATGATTCTAGAACAGGCGCTGCGGAAGAAAGCCAAGCAGAACAAACTGGAGAAGCTGTATGTGATGGGGTGTCTGAGCCAGCGGTATTTGGAGGAACTGAAGGGCGAAATACCGGAAGTGGACGGATGGTTCGGGAAGTTTGATTTTGAGGGGATTGTGACGCTATTGGGAAGTGAGACCGCTGACGCTGTGAGACCGTTGCGCTGCGGGAGGAAACTGACGACGCCGAAGCATTATGCGTACCTGAAGATTTCGGAAGGATGCAACCGTATGTGTTCTTACTGCGCCATTCCTCTGATTACGGGACGTCACACGTCGAGACCGATAGAGGAACTTTTAGACGAGGCACGGTGGCTGCGCGAGCAAGGCGTGAAGGAAATAAACGTGATTGCACAGGATTTGTCGAGTTACGGACTGGATATTGCACACAAGCACCTGTTGCCGGAGTTGATAGACAGAATGGCGGAGATTGAAGGGATTGAATGGATTCGATTGCATTACGCCTACCCGACCGACTTTCCGGACGAACTGCTGGACGTGATGGCGAAACACAAGAACGTGTGCAAGTACCTTGATATCGCGTTGCAGCACTGCACAGACCACATGCTCGGTCTCATGCGGCGGCACATCACGCAAGCGGAACAGGACGCGCTGATAGCACGGATTCGCGAGCGAGTGCCGGGGATTTGTATCCGGACGACGCTGATGGTAGGGCATCCGGGTGAGACAGAGGAGGATTTTGAGGCGCTGAAAGCATGGACGCGGAAGATGCGGTTTGACCGAATGGGTGCGTTTGCGTACTCGGACGAAGAGGGGACATACGCGAACCTACATTACAAGGACGATGTGCCGGAAGAGGTAAAACAACGGCGGTTAAGCGAGTTGATGGCCATACAGCAAGATATTTCGGCACAGCTGATGGCAAAGAAAGCCGGACAAACCCTGCGGGTAATCATCGACCGGAAAGAAGGGGATTACTACATCGGACGGACAGAGTTTGACTCGCCGGAAGTGGATTGCGAGGTGATGATAAAAGATGAAGGATTACAGCAGGGAGAATTTTATGAGGTGGAGATAACCAAAGCGGAGGAATTTGACCTGTACGGAAAAGTGATAACACATAATTCATAATGATATGTTGACCAAAGATTTAATCAGTGAAATTGCAGCACAGAGCGGCCTGACGAAACGCCGCACGGAAGAGTTGCTGAACGCGACAACGTCTGTTGTGCTGGAGAACCTGCTGCAAGGCAAGTCCGTGCAGCTGCAAAACATTGGCTCGTTGGAAGTCAAGGAAAAGAACGCACGCACCGTAGTACACCCGAAAACGGGTGAACGGACGTTCGTGCCGGCAAAGAAACAACTCGTTCTGCGTCCTACCGCAGCAATGAAGGAAGTGTTGAAAGCCTGATGTTTAACCACTAAAACAAAGACCTATGGAAAAGTTATACTGGGCAGAACTGCGCAAAGCCATTGCGCAACGCATCAATGCAGACGAGAAAGAAGTCGGTCAGTTCATGAATGCACTGGCTCCGGCCATTATCAAGGCATTGCAAGAAGACCGTCAAGTGCGTATTTCGAACTTCGGAACGTTCAAACTGCAGACCATCGCTCCGCGGAAGAGCGTAAATGTGGCGACGGGCGAGTCGTTCACTTTGCCGGGGTACGACAAGTTGAGTTTCACGCCGGAATCGTCGGTGAAGGAGTTAATCAGTAACCTGAACAGCGCCCAAGTGAAGAATGAAGGGGCGCCGATGACCAGTGACGAGACACCGCTGAAGAAACTCGGAGAACAGGCGACAGAAATCGTCGGGATACTGAATGACCTCGGGCAGAGTCCAGAGGGAGAAAAGGTACCCGAAGAACCGAAGACAGAGGAGCCTGTTGTAGAAGAGCCTGTTGTTGAAAAACCTGTTGCAGAGGAACCGGTTGTGAAGGAGCCTGTTGTGGAGGAACCAAAACCGGAAGAACCTGTAAAAACGGATATTCCCGAACCGATTGTGTTTACCAGTTCGAGCAAGCCGAAACATGAAGACAACACAGGCGGAGATAAACCCAAGAAAAACCGCACGTGGTTGGTTGTGGGCATTACCGTACTGATTTTCGCAGCACTGTTAGCGTTGGCGTTCCTGTATGCAGGCAACCGCTTCGTGGCATGGGTGGAGAATCTTCACCAGAAACTGAATGATACGACTGCCGTTGTTGCGCCGGAGACGGATGTAATTGTAGATGCAGATGATTCCATGAACGACGCAGCTGCTTCCGAAGAGGACAGCCAGCAGACCGTGGCTGAAAGCACTCTGCCCTACCCGTGCGAGTACAAGGAATTCATTGCACAGGAGTATCTGCCCAAAGGCAGCCGTCTGGCATGGTTGGCACGGAAATATTACAACGAGCGTGACCTCTGGGTATTCATTTACGAGGCAAACAAAGACGTGGTAGAACATCCCTCGCTGATAGAAGTCGGCACACTGATTAAGATTCCGAAACTGCCGCAAGAACTGCGCGATTTGAGTAACCCCGAAGCACGGGCGTTAGTGGACAGACTGGCGGAAGAGTATAAGAAATTGTAAGTCACGGAAGACACGTATATACATATCAGAGGAGCACGGACGCACAATCTGAAGAATATTTCGGTAGATATACCGCATAACAAGTTGGTGGTTGTGACAGGCGTGAGCGGCAGCGGCAAGTCGTCGCTGGCGTTTGACACGCTGTACGCGGAAGGACAGCGGCGTTACGTGGAGAGCCTGAGTGCATATGCGCGGCAGTTCCTCGGACGGATGCAAAAGCCCGATGTGGAACACATTGACGGCATTCCGCCTGCTATTGCGATACAACAAAAAGTAACGAACCGGAATCCGCGGTCAACGGTAGGCACGGTGACGGAAATCTATGACTACCTGAAACTTTTGTACGCGCGCGTGGGACGCACGTATTCGCCCGTATCGGGTGACGAGGTGCGGAAACACACGGTGCAGGATGTCGTGGCGGCGATGACATCGCTGCCGGTTGGGAGCAAAGTATATCTGCTTACGCCGATTATCACCGGCAGCCGGACGTTGGAAGAACAGTTGCGAATTTGGCAAGCGGAAGGATTTTCGCGTTTGTGGCACGACGGAGATATTCTACGAATATCAGAAGTGAGCGACGAGCGGTTAGAGGAAAACAGGGAGACGTATCTGTTAGTAGACAGAATCATCACAGACGGCGAACAAAGCACGGCAAACCGTTTCGCGGACTCGGTGCAGACGGCGTTCTTTGAGGGACGCGGAAGTTGCGTGCTGCATGTAGAGAGTAAAGAACAAGGGACGAAAACCTTGTATTTCTCAGAGCGTTTTGAAGCGGACGGGCTACAGTTCATCGAGCCGAGCGAGCATCTGTTTGACTTTAACAATCCGTTGGGAGCCTGCCCGACGTGCAACGGAACCGGTCAAACAAACGGTATTGACCCTGATTTGGTTGTGCCGGACAAGTCATTAAGCATCTACGAGGGGGCGATTGTGTGCTGGCACGGCGAAAAGATGCGCGTGTGGAACGATGAACTTGTGCTGCACGCACATGAGTTCGGGTTCCCGATACATACTCCCTATTACGCTTTGACGGCGGAACAACGACGTGTGCTGTGGCTCGGGAATGAGTACTTCCGTGGTCTCAACGCGTTCTTTGCCGAACTGGAGAAGCACCTGTCCATACAGAACAAAGTTATTCTGGCGCGTTTCCGCGGAAAAGCTGTTTGTCCTGATTGCGGCGGCAACCGTTTGCGCCACGAAGCGGAATATGTGAAGGTGAACGGTCTGTCGATTACGGAAGTGTGCGGCATGTCCATCGCAGCCGCAGCGGACTGGTTTGAGAGATTAGCGGCTACAGGATTCGGAGCAGAAAGTATGAATGACGCCGCCAAGCCGTTGCTGACAGAGATTCGTTCGCGACTGCAGTTCATGCAGGACGTAGGGTTGAGCTACCTGACGCTGCAACGTTTGAGCAGCTCACTGTCCGGCGGAGAAGGGCAACGCATCAATCTTGCCAAGTCGCTGGGCAGTAGTCTCGTAGGGTCATTATATGTGCTGGATGAGCCAAGTATCGGTCTGCATCCACGAGATACCGAGAAACTGATACATGTACTGCGGGAATTGCGGGATTTAGGAAATACGATTGTGGTGGTGGAACATGACGAGGACATTATCCGTGCAGCAGATTACATCATCGAAATAGGTCCAAGTGCCGGTCGGAACGGCGGAGAAGTGACACATTACGGGGCACAGGTTACGGATTATGGGAAAGAGAATGCACGCAATGCCTCCACAAATGACGGAATGAATCGTCGTCCGTGGCATAACTATATTGAGGTGCACGGCGCGTGCGAAAACAACCTCAAGCATATCGACGTGAAGTTCCCACTGAATGTGCTGACAGCCATTACCGGCGTGAGCGGTAGCGGCAAGTCCTCGCTCGTAAGCAAAGTGCTGTATCCTGCATTAAAGAAGTATTATGGCGGCATGGCTGACCGTACCGGCGAATACAAGAACCTCTCCGGGAGTCTGCACCTCGTCAAGGATATTGAGTTTGTAGACCAACAGCCGTTAAGCCGTTCGTCACGCTCCAATCCGGTAACATACCTCAAGGCATATGACGAGATACGTAAACTTTTTGCAGAGCAACCGCTTGCCAAGCAAATGGGCTTCACGCCCGCACATTTTTCGTTCAATACCCCGGGCGGGCGGTGCGAAACGTGTCAGGGCGACGGATATATAACCATTGAGATGCAGTTCATGGCGGACATTGTATTAGAGTGCGAAGCCTGCCACGGGCAACGGTTCAAGCAGGATGTATTGGACGTGCACTACCGAGGGAAGTCCATCTATGACATCCTTCAAATGACCGTCAACCAAGCGATCGACTTTTTTGCCGAAGATCCTGCTTGCGAAAAGATTGTAAAGCGCTTGCGTCCCTTGCAGAATGTCGGCATCGGCTATATCCAGCTCGGGCAATCCTCCTCTACCCTTTCCGGCGGCGAAAGCCAGCGCGTCAAACTCGCAGCCTTTCTCGCACAAGAGAATGCCAACCCGACGATTTTCGTCTTTGACGAGCCCACTACCGGTCTGCACCGTTCGGATATTGACGTGCTTCTCAAGGCACTTAATGCGCTGATTGCACAAGGGCATACGGTCATCGTGATTGAGCATAATCCCGCCATTATCCTTGCAGCGGACCATGTGATTGATCTTGGTCCGGAGGGAGGAGATGCAGGCGGACACATCGTTTTTGAAGGGACGCCAGAAGCGCTTATGGCATGTCCTGAAAGCTACACCGGGCAATACCTCAAACAACACTAAAATAAAAGAAATCAAACAACTTATAAGATATGGCAAACAATTCAAAAATCAATGAAGGTTTACAAGCAGTGCGTCGAAGCGATATGCTGTCGCATGTGTCGAATCTGGATTACCTTCCGCGTTGGGGAGTCCTTTTGCTGGACTTGTTCCTGTGTCTAATGGCCTTCTGGGCGAGTGTGCTTATCGGATTAGGCATTTTCCACTACAAAGAAGTCGGTCAAGACCTTGCGTTGTGGATTCAGTGTCTGTGTACGTTGGGTATTCAGATAATCTTTTTCTGGATTTTCCACACCTACTCCGGCATTCTGCGCTATTCGACCTTTGTTGATACACTCAAGATTCTTCTCGCCACCTTGCTGACGGGCAGCACGCTCCTGATTATCAACGGTCTTTACTCCTACTACATGCAGGGGTACAAGCCGTTTATGACCACGGTGACCATTATCTACGCGTTTATCGCGTTCGTGCTGCTGTTCTGCCTACGCGTGGGTGTGAAGACGGCATTTGAGACCGTCAAACAGTCCTCCGGTAATCCGCGTGTGCTCATCTACGGCACAAAATCTGCAGGTATCGCCATTGCCAAGATGTTGCGTAGCGCAGGAAACACACCGTACAGACCGGTCGGATTTATATGTGATCCGGGCGAGAAGCGTCACTTTGACCTTGTCGGTATGCACGTCTTCCCGTTGGACGAGAAACTGATTAGTTATATGCATGCCCGCAACATCCGCAACGTGATTATTTCGCCGATTAAAATGCGCGAACTCAATCCCGCCAAGGACTTGCAGATATTCATTACCAACAACATCCACGTTCTCACAACGCCATACTTTACCGAGTTTGACAAAGACGCTAACCCCGATAATGTGCGTATCGGACGTATCGACTCCATCCAGATTGAGGACTTACTGGAGCGCCCGACTATCAATATTAATACCGAGAATGTACGCAAAATCATCAACAAAAAGGTCGTCATGGTTACCGGTGCAGCCGGCTCGATTGGTAGTGAACTGGTTCGTCAGGTCACAAAATACCGCCCGAAAGCGATAGTGCTCTTTGAGCAGGCGGAGTCGCCGCTGCATGATTTGCGTCTTGACCTTGAGCAACAGTTCCCAAACACCCGCTTCATTCCGGTTATTGGCGACGTGCGTAACCGCAACCGTGTAGAGGAGGTCTTTGCTGATTTCCGTCCGGACGTTGTTTATCACGCAGCCGCGTACAAGCATGTGCCACTCATGGAAAGTAATCCCAACGAGGCTATTCGCGCCAACGTGCTCGGCACGAAAAACATGGCGGACATGTCCGTCAAATACGGCGTAGAACGCTTCGTAATGATTTCCACCGACAAAGCCGTCAACCCGACGAATATTATGGGTGCTTCGAAACGTATCGCCGAGATTTATGTACAGTCGCTCTTCAAACATTTGCAGAAGGATAATCCTAACTGCACGAAGTTCATCACTACCCGCTTCGGCAACGTGCTCGGCTCTAACGGATCTGTTATTCCCTATTTCAAGAAACAAATTGCCGCAGGGGGTCCCGTAACAGTCACCCATCCTGACATCATCCGTTACTTCATGACCATTCCCGAAGCCTGCTGCCTTGTCATGGAGGCTTCCACATTAGGAAATGGCGGCGAGATATTCGTATTTGACATGGGACATCCTGTCAAGATTCTTGACCTTGCCAAGAACATGATTCGGCTTGCCGGTTATATTCCGGGCGAAGAGATTCCGATTGTATTCACAGGTTTGCGTCCTGGCGAGAAACTTTATGAGGAATTACTCAACCAAAAAGAAACGACCATCCCGACCACCAACGAAAAGATTATGGTCGCCAAAGTGCGCGAGTTCGAATTTGAACAAGTTGATGCCCAAATCAACAACCTCATCGAGACTGCTAATCGCAACAAACCGTTCATGACCGTTCAAATAATGAAAGAGGTTGTGCCCGAATTTATCAGCAAAAACTCCGTTTACGAGCAACTTGACAAATGATGCAATTCTTCTATACATATCCTTTCCTCATCGGAATTGTCTCCTGCTTGCTGGCGTTCGCAGGGATGCCGTTGGTTATCAAGATTGCCAAAAAGAAGCACTTGGTCGTACGTCCGAACAAACGCATGTCCCACTCCGGCGAAGTGCCTAATATCGGCGGCATTGACATCTGCTTCTCGTTCCTGCTGACGTACATGGTCTTCGAGTTCAACAACTTTCAGGAGTCCCAGTTCATCCTTATAGGTGTATTCGCGATTATGTCTGTCGGTTTGGTAGATGATATTCTTATCCTCTCACCGACCGCGAAACTACTGGGCGAAACGCTCGCCGGAACTGCCCTCATTGGTTTTGCGGACATCCGTCTGACGCATCTCCACAACATCTTTGGTATTACGGAAATCGGGATCATTCCCTCTTACTTGCTTTCGCTGTTCGTCCTCATCGCTATCATCAATGCCATCAATCTCATTGACGGCGTGGACGGTCTTGCCAGCGGACTGGGTATGCTTTACTGCCTTTTCTTTGCGATATATTTCCTGCTGGTCGGCGAAACCAACTGGGCAATTCTTTCCATTTGCCTTATCGGTTCTTTGGCGGTATATTTCTGCTATAACGTCTTTGGCAAGAACCAGAAGATATTTATGGGCGACAGCGGCAGTCTCCTGCTCGGCTACATGCTCACGGCGTTTGTATTCCGCTTCTGCGAACTGAACGCCTACGGTCAAGTGCCGGAGAAGTTCCAAATGTCTGCGGCGCCGGGAGTTGCGATTGCAGTCCTTGCTGTGCCTATTTTCGACACGATTCGCGTTTCTCTGACACGCATCAAGAAACACCAATCACCCTTCCACGCGGACAAAAACCACATTCATCATCTTCTGCTCCGCACCGGCTTGACGCATATCCAGACCACCGGCATACTTATGGCTGTTTCGCTGTTGCTTATCGGCGTCGGCTTACTCGGCCGCAATTGGAATTTCTGGATTCTTACCGCAACGATATTCCTTATTTGTACCATCTTGACCGTCATTCTCTGGCGCGTAATTGATTATAAGAATGCTAAGCATTGAGCACCTGACCATAGAATTCTCGTCCAAGCCTGTTCTTGAGGACATTTCTTTCCTGGTAAACAAGAAGGACAGGATTGCTTTGGTCGGCAAAAACGGTGCCGGAAAAACCACATTGCTCCGTCTTATCGCTGGCGAACAGCAACCTACTGCCGGGCGCATATCCCGCGACGCCGACCTCACGATCGGCTATCTTCCGCAGGTTATGCTCCACAAAGACGGTCGCACGCTGCGCGAAGAAGTCATGACAGTTTTCCACGGGGATGACGAAGCCCGCTTTATTGCCGAAATGGACAGAACCATCATTGGTCTCGGCTTCGAGCGCAAGGACTTTGACCGTCCGTGCACGGAGTTCTCCGGAGGATGGCGGATGCGTATCGAACTGGCCAAGATTCTTCTCCAACATCCGGATTTATTGCTTTTGGATGAGCCTACCAATCACTTGGACATCGAATCTATACAATGGCTGGAAGATTTTCTCGCCTCGTCCCCGAGTGCCGTGATTGTGGTCAGCCACGACCGCGCATTCATTGACAACGTCACCAACCGCACGATTGAGATTTCGCTCGGCCACATCTATGACTACAACGTCAACTATTCCCGCTTTGTCGTGCTCCGTCAGGAACGGCACGACCAACAGGTGCGCGCATATCTCAACCAACAAAAGATGATTCAGGAAACCGAAGAATTTATTGAACGTTTCCGTTACAAAGCCACCAAGGCTGTGCAAGTCCAGTCGCGCATTAAACAGCTTGACAAACTGGAGCGCCTTGAAGTAGATCTCGAAGACACATCCCGTCTCAACCTCAAATTCCCGCCTGCACCACGCAGCGGCGATTTCCCGCTTATAATTGAAGACCTCCGCAAGGATTTCGGTACACACACGGTCTTTTCTGATGTCACGCTAACCATCCGCCGCGGAGAGAAAGGAAAAACAACGCTTGTCCGCTGTATTATGGGGCAACTGGACTACTTTGGCACACTCAAAATCGGGCATAATGTCAAGATTGGTTACTTCGCACAAAACCAGGCTTCCCTTTTGGATGAGAATCTCACTGTCTTCCAAACCATTGATTATGTAGCGGTTGGCGACATTCGCACCAAGATTCGCGACATCCTCGGAGCATTTATGTTTGGCGGCGAGGCATCAGATAAAAAGGTCAAAGTCCTTTCCGGCGGAGAACGCAGTCGTCTCGCTATGATTCGGCTGTTACTTGAGCCATGCAACCTTTTGATTCTTGACGAGCCTACCAACCACTTGGACATGCAGTCGAAGGATGTCCTCAAAGCCGCTTTGAAGGACTTCAACGGCACCGTCATTTGTGTCAGCCACGACCGCGATTTCTTGGACGGACTTGTTGAAAAAGTCTATGAATTTGGCGGTGGTCATGTCCGCGAGCACCTCGGCGGAATCTATGATTTCCTCCGCAAAAAGAAGATTTCCACCCTTCAGGAACTGGAGCGCAAAACGACTACTAACAGTCGAGAAACTACAGATAGCGTCTCTCCAGCCACGTCTTCCAAACAGGATTACGAAGCCCAAAAGGCCGCAGCCGCAGCACGCCGAAAGCAGGAAAAACTGATTGCAGACACCGAAGCCGAGATTGCACGCTTGGAAGCAGAGCAAGCCGAATTGGAATCTCTTTTGAACGTTCCCGCCAACCAGACACCCGAAAACTTTGCAAAATACGAACACATCAAACACGCCATCGAGCAAAAGCTATACGAATGGGAAATTTTATCTGATCAAGGACGATAAATTCACGATAGATACACGATAGATTTACGATAGATATACGATAGATAAAGGGGAGAGAAACGAAAAAGACGCGCAACTACAAAAACGCATGACAGAAATAATAAATTATATCAAATCTTTCCTGACATACGGCGATACCGCCGCAGCTGCTGCTATCGGCTATACGACAGACCAAGCTGTATGGAAAAACTACAAAGTGGTCATTCCTCCCAACGGGCATTTGGGAAAGGACATCGTTTATCCCTACATGGGACATGTTCGAAGCAAACATGTTGAAAAAACAATTGTTCTCGAAGATGACATTCTCTACACATGCTTCTTCTTTCTCTCCCGTGCCGAAGAACTGATTGTTCCCGACAGGGACAAGCACGGTCGTTTTGCCGCCAAGTACTCCATTTTGGGGCAGCACAACAATCTTCAGATACCTTTGTTGGACGAATATTCGCGTAGTGTTATGAAGTTGTTGGATTTGGACTTGCCGTCTGCAGGATTCGGACATGTATATCTGACGCACGATATCGATGTGCTCGCTTGTTTCCGTAATATGCGGGGATTCATCGGCGGTTGGCTTCGCGAAGGTATGGATGCAGTATTGGATGCGGCAGAAGATATCCGCAAGGATCCGGCATATACTTTTCCGTGGCTGGTAAAACAGGATAACAAAGTCCCCGATGCCAAAGTGATTTACTTTGTCAAGGACACACCGGGTAAAGGCTACGATTATCCCCAATACAATCTGCACGGAAAAGATTGGACACGCTTGCAAAAATACCTCAAGTCGAAAAAGATTCAATTCGGCCTTCATTCAAGTTATTACGGCGACTTGCCATCAAAACTTGCCACTACATTGCACCGCAGTCACTATCTGCGTTGCTCGATAGATCAGATGCAGCGTTTATGCGATGCAGGCATAACGGATGACTTCACGATGGGTTTTGCGGATGCGGCAGGCTTCCGTCTGCAAACAAGCCGTGCCGTTCGTTGGATTAATCCGGTAACAATGCAATTGACAGGACTGACACTCCACCCTCTTATCGTAATGGACGGAACATTGTCGCAGGCTAACTACATGGGGCTGAACGAAGACGAGGCATACTACTACTGCGTTCAAATATTCGGAAAAGTACGCCAACACCACGGAGATTTGTGTATTTTGTGGCACAATATTGATTTGGACGGAACACCCTGGCACAAATCGTTGTATGAACAACTGATTCAATTAATCGTTGAAAATTGACAATTTGAGTTACAGATTATTGATATTATCGGATTACATCACGGCACCGTCCTACTCACCTCGCCTGACGTCATTACTGCGTTACTTGCACGCGCAAGGCTGGTCATGCACACTGGCTGCTGATAATCTGCCCGGCAAGGAATACACCACGGACATTTGCCCGCAGGTAAACATGACTTACACCGGAGGCAAATTGTCTGACAAATTATTCGGTGCGCGCGAACGTGCATTCACGCGCATGCTATTGAGGAAATTCAAAGCGGGTGATTTCGATTGTATTTTCTGCTCGGTATATTACTATTTCCCGTTGCAGACAGCAGCCGCTTTGAGTCGGAAATGGAGGATTCCGTTTGTAGTGGATATGCGCGACATCGTGGAGCAATGGGGAAATACACCTTATTTCCACACACCCTTGCCGAAAATATTAGGGTTGGAACGCATACTCAGCCATTTGTACGAGCGTCATAATATTCGTGCCCGTAACCGCGTATTGTGTCAGGCAAGCGCAATTACAACGGTTTCCAACTGGCATCAATCATTGCTGCAAAGCGTGACAACAGCACCGGTAAGTTGCATATACAACGGCTATGAGGAAGACGAAGTTCGTAGCGCAGGGTTCAAAGCTACAAAGCAGTTTAATATGACGTATATGGGTAGATTGATAAACCTTCAAGCGCGCCAACCGGAACTGCTGTTTGCAGGAATTAAGGAATTAGCGGGTGGCAACGATTTAGCAATACATTTCTACTGCGAGAAGGAGTATCAGGAATCATTGCGTCAGATGGCTGCAAAATATGGTGCAGAAAAGAATCTGTATATGCATCCGTTCGTATCGCGCAACCAGATAAAGGACATCCTTTCAGAGACATCCATCATCGTAGCATTAGGTGCACCTGCCTCGTCAGGTCAACACGGCATATTGGGCACAAAAGTATTTGAAGCGATTGGTGCTGAAAAGCCGTTCATGCTTATTCCATCAGACGAAGATGCGCTATCAGAACTGATACGTGAAACCAACATCGGTATCGCAGCGCGTACAGCAGAGGATGTCAGAGAGTTCGTCAAGAAAACATACACACAATGGCAAACACTGGGCTATACACACCGAGCTGTTCGCGACAAAGAACGGTTCTCTCGTATACACCAAAACCGACAATTTGAAGAAATTTTAGCAGAGCAAATAACAAAAAAACATGAATAATCAGGAGTGTATCATTATTATCCCGTGCTACAATGTGGGTGGCTATCTAGCGGAGTGTCTGTGCTCGGTAAAGAGCCAAAGCTACCCTCATTGGAAAGCAATCATTGTAAATGATGGTAGCACGGACGATTGTGCACATATCGCCCAAGCATTTGTGGAAGCTGACTCACGCTTCGTATTGCTGACACACAAACGCAACCGCGGTCAATCTGCAGCACGGAATACGGCGTTAAATTACTATTTTGATGAGTTACAAGCCAAGCATAACAATCCGGAGAATGAAGGTTGGATAACATTCCTGGATGCGGATGACTATATTGATTCGGATTACCTGTCATGCCTGCTGACAATACCACGTAAGAAGGCGGATGTGATACAATCGGGATATAGACGCGTACAGAACGACGGCTTGGTCATAGAAGCCAAGCATCCACGTCAGTTCTATCGGTTTGTATCACCCTGTATGCGTTTATACCGCAGCGGGTTATTGCGCGAGTTGCGTTTCCCGGAAGGCATGATTTATGAGGATGTGATTTTTTCTTTGAACTTGTGGGCTCTTCATCCGAGCTACGAGATTATTCCTTATATCGGTTACAACTACCGCCTGAATCCGACATCAACCACGGCAACGCCGAACACAATAGCCGAACATGTATTGTACCCTGCCATCAGACGTACTTCTGCACCGTTCTGGCTGAAACTATATACAGTTATCCGCCTTAGATTCCATTTCCACAAATGAGAACAACAGAATTATTAACATTGCTGCATCAGGAAGTTATCCCTGCCATCGGCTGCACCGAACCGATGTGTGTGGCTCTATGCGTAGCCCGTGCCAAAGAGCAGTTGGGCGCGGAACCCGACCATATCAAAGTGTATTTGAGCAAGAATATCTACAAGAATGCAATGGCTGTAGGTATTCCCGGAACAGACATGATTGGCCTGCCAATAGCGATTGCTTTAGGTGCGACAATCGGTAAAAGTGAGTATCAGTTGGAAGTTCTCCGTGATACGACACCGGCTGCAGTAGCATATGCAAAGAAGTATCTGCAACGTGTTACGCCGGAGATTTTAGTAGCGGCGGATGCTCCGGATATGCTGTATGTCAAGGCTGTATTGTCACTGCAGGACGACAAAACGGCGGAATCAGTGATACAAGGGACACATACTGGTCTTTCCAATGTCAACCACGAGCAAAGCAGTTATATCATACATTCCATGCGGGAAGTATATGATTTTGCGCTAGAGGTCGCTCTCAATGACGTCCAATTCCTTATGGAAGGTGCAAAAATGAACATGGCGGCTGCAGAGAAATCATTTATGGGAAGTTATGGTCACGGACTGGGACGCTTGCTGCATACGGTAAGCAATCAACACTTGACCAATGCACGTCCTTCACAGATGTCAAACATCTTCGGAGACACATTGTTCACAAAAATATTATGCTACACATGCGGAGCATGTGATGCACGAATGTCGGGAGCAATGGTACCCGTGATGTCCAACTCCGGTAGTGGTAATCAGGGCATAAGCTGCTCTATTCCGGTGTACCTATACGCGCTGGAGCACAATTGTGACGAGGAACTGACGCTGCGCGCGCTGACATTGAGTAATCTGACGGTTATTTATATGAAGCAGTCCCTCGGACGTTTATCCGCCTTATGCGGCTGTGTGGTTGCAGCCACAGGCTCTGCTGCGGGGTTAACGTATTTGATGGGTGGACAATATGACGAGATAACCTTCGCCATCAAGAATATGGTAGCCAACCTTTCCGGTATGATTTGTGATGGCGCAAAGCCCGCATGTGCGCTGAAAGTAACCAGTGGTGTTGCTACTGCCGTTTTGTCTGCGTCTATGGCAATGCACCATTCTTTTGCGGAAGCGACTGAAGGCATCGTGGAGAACGATATCGACCGTACCATACACAACCTGACCCGCATAGGGCATGACGGAATGTGCCAGACAGATGACCTGATCCTTGATATTATGACGCACAAAGAATAGGCGTAGCACGAACACGCCCACAGCGCAAAAACAAAAAGCAGAAACTCTTCTGCTTACAATAATGAATCGAAGAGTTTCTGGAGGTCAGGCTTCCTGCAGGCACCGACGTGACGGTTCACAAGTTCGCCGTTCTTGAAGAACAACATGGTCGGAATATTCATTATACCGAACTGCTCACAGGTATCGCCGTTCTCATCTACATTCAATTTGCCGACACTAATATGACCTTCGTATTCGGCAGCCAGTTCGTCAACAATAGGCAGCATCATCTTGCAGGGGCCACACCACGGTGCCCAAAAATCTACTACGAGGGGTTTGCCCTCTGCCAACAGTTGTGCAAAGTTGGCATCTGTTACTTCATAAACCATAGTCTTATATATTTATTGTTTTAATTTTCGGATTAGCGAGAAGCTTTTCTGTTATTTTGTCCTCAAGATACGTTTGCACCGCACGCTTGACAGGACGTGCGCCATATTGCTTTGTATCCGCCTTTTCAAGCATCTGCACCTTGGCTTCAGGCGATACATGCAGTGTATGCCCTTGTGTCTTGAGACGTTTGCGCAAGGCATCAATCTCAACATCCAGAATACGCTCTAACGTCTCTTTCTCCAGTGAATTGAAGACCACAACATTGTCAATACGGTTAACAAATTCCGGTGGGAATGTCTTGTTAAGCGCTTTCATCAGGGTTGACTTCTGTGTTTTGGGATCAAGTTCGCCTGAATCAAAGCCTATACCGCCGCCAAAATCCTTGAGCTGACGCGTGCCGACATTCGAGGTAAGAATAATTATCGTATTTTTGAAATCCACCGAATGTCCCTGCCGGTCAGTAAGGCGACCTTCGTCCAACACTTGCAACAGAATATTGAATATGTCCGGATGTGCTTTTTCTATTTCATCAAAAAGCACTATGCTATATGGCTTGCGGCGCACAGCCTCGGTAAGTTTGCCACCATCTTCGTGCGCTACGTATCCCGGAGGCGCACCTACTAACAACGAAACCGTGTGCTTCTCCATATATTCGGACATGTCGAAACGTATCACTGCATCCTTGTTGCCAAACATCTCTTCAGCGAGACATTGTGCAAGATGTGTCTTGCCCACCCCTGTCGGACCGAGGAAGAAGAATGTTCCGATTGGACGACGTGGGTCACGCAATCCAAGCCGTGAACGCTGAATGGCTTTTACAACCGTGTCCACCGCTTCATCCTGCCCGATAACGCGTTTACGCAACACGTCTGCCATGGTACGCAAACGTTCTGTCTCCGCTCTGCGCACACGCTGAACCGGCACCCCCGACATCATCGCCACTACGTTGGCGATATCGTCAGCATTCACGGTTTGCCGTTGCTCGGCTGTCGCATGCTTCTTGGCTCCTGCTTCGTCCATCACATCAATAGCTTTGTCCGGGAAAGCACGGTCGGTAAGATATCTATCCGCCAGCGACACACAAGCATCGAGGGCCTCGTCAAGATAGTTCACACGGTGATAATCCGCATAATGCGTAGATAGGCGGTGCAGAATTTCCAACGTCTCTTCGTTGGTTGTCGGGCGAACGGTAATTTTCTGGAAACGACGCTCCAAAGCACCATCTTTCTCAATGGAAGTGCGATACTCGTTGGTGGTGGTTGCACCGATACACTGCACTTCTCCGCGCGCCAAAGCTGGCTTGAGAATATTGGCAGCATCCAATGAACCTTGTGCGTTTCCGGCACCGATGATGGTATGTATCTCGTCTATAAAGAGGATTATTTCAGGATGATTCTGCAATTCCGTAATCACATTCTTCATACGCTCCTCAAACTGTCCGCGATAAGTCGTACCGGCTACCATGGAAGCAACGTCCAGCGTGATAATACGTTTATTCTTCAGTACTTCCGCTTCATGATTAACGATACGCAATGCCAATCCTTCTACAATGGCGGATTTGCCAACACCGGGTTCACCGATAAGTATCGGATTGTTCTTCTTGCGGCGGGATAGGATTTGCGTTACTCGCTCTATCTCTGTTTCGCGGCCGACTACCGGATCCAAACGCCCTTCGGATGCCTGTTTGGTCAGGTCGCGGCCATATTTGTCAAGCGCCGGTGTTCCCGATGGCGCTTTGCGTTCGCGGCTCTTGCGCTCCTGCTGCGGTTGTTGAGGTGCATCTTCAATATCGGATGCCTGTCCACTACCGCCACGGGGAATGATCTGCTGTTTGGGATATAGCTTGACTATCGTGTCATAAGTAATCTGCCAAGCAGCCTCGAGATACACGGCAGCACCATTAATGCGCTCGTGCAAAATTGCTAACAATAGATGAATAGAACCTACTGCCTCATCATTATACTGGCGTGCCTCGTTCTCGGCAATACGTAATATGCGTTCAACCTCCACACTTCGCCGGATTGGTTCCATGAGGTCTGTTTTGGCTTCGCTCAACGCCTCGTCCAAATGCAGTTTGGCATCGCCCGGATGTATGCCCGCGCGTACTAACAAATCATAAGCCTTGCCCTCTTCCAGACGCATGATACCCAACAACAAATGTTCCGAGTCAATCTGCGGCGATTGCAGCCGCTCCGCTTCTTCGCGGGAATAAATCAAAATCTTATTTAATCTGACTGTTTGTGGCATAATTTCCTTCACTCATTAATTCATTCACTCTTTCATTCAATCATTTATAGAAAGTCCATGCCAATCCTGCCCTGAACACATCGGGGTTATACGGATAAAACGGCATAATCTGACAATTGGTATTCTCTCTCATAAATAGGTGGTTC
Organism: Paludibacteraceae bacterium; assembly: GCA_905233925.1. GTDB lineage: Bacteria > Bacteroidota > Bacteroidia > Bacteroidales > Paludibacteraceae > Colicola. Next base: position 12,209 of record CAJOFV010000020.1, on the reverse strand, counting down.
AGGTGTGTATAATGTGCAAAAAACTTCAGGTGCAAGGAGCGCACATGGAAGTTCGCATATACATTCATAACCGGATAATTTCCGATTTTGTATTCAGTTTGCGCGCAGAACTGCCCGGTTGCGGGATTAAGTATCGGCGCATAGTATTTGGTATGATAACGCACATCCACGCCGATTTGCGCGTCCAGTGCTTTGAACCACGTCCCGTGATAATAGAGATTGTGGTAAAGCGTTATTGCCGGCAACGCAATAATGTCCGACGTGGAATGTTGCCACACAACGTTATTCTCAAGGTTTATCCACGGCGTTGTAATGTCCACTCGCCCATCCACACTGATTATTTGTACATTGCCGTCATACTGTTTGATATAGCCATCCTTAGCATCGCTCCAAATGGGGTTGGTAACGTTCTCAAAGCCGACATTCACCTTCGGCTTCACCCACTTGGTCGGATATGCAACATGTCCCCCCACAAAAAAACGCATGGTTTTGGAGAAGTCATTGTCCCACCAGAAGTGATTCGAGTGGTAGTGTTGTTGATAGTAGGTCGGCGTTTCATTACGGAAGAAGGCTCCCGCAAAAATCGACATCGTGTCCTTGCCTAACGGAATATCACTTGCAACGTGCCCGTTCACTTGGAACTCCCCGAGTTTGTATCCTAACAGACACACATTACCATCAACACCATAGCGGATATAAGTTCCTTTGTTCTTGTATATTGTACCGCCTACGAACGTGTTATTCGTCCATTGGTATCTAAGTGTATCCAACCGTTGGAATACCACTTCATTCGCCATAATCGTATCGGAAGAGTTGCCTAATAGCGGCAAATCCGTATAATTGACCCCGATAGGATATCCGTAACGCTGGCATTCGTTGGTGGCATACACGGTAGCACCGAAACGCAACAACTTGTTAAACTCCTCCTCGAATGTCACCGACAACGTGTTGCGAATGGTCAAAACGTCGGTCGAGTCACGCGTTTCTGACCAGTTGCGATAAATGTTGGCATAGAATCCTTGGTCTGCCTGCTGCTCGATGTAACGTCTGTTCGAGTTGTTGAGGTCAAACGTATGCGCAAACGTAATCACCGGAATATACTCGATGTGAACGGTGTCCTTCTTCTCTTTCTCGCCAAAGTTATTAACTACCTCTATCGTATCATGATGCTCACGCTCTACTGTAATCGAATAGTAGTGGTTAAGCAGTCCGCTTAAGTACCGGTACGCCGACATTGCTTTCATGTTTGTGGGAATATCTTCCGGCTCCAAAGTCCCTGTCAAGTCGTCCAACGCTCTGATACCGCCGTTTTCGAAGTTGCTCAAGGTCGCAAACGTAAATGCCGCCTGCAACGAATAGTGGTCTCCATTGTATGACCCGAACACCGCACCGTTGAATAGTTTGTTCTCCTGGCTCAGATAATGGCCCGCAGCGTTGTGATACGCAGCCTGCAGACCGAGATTGAACCTCCTGTTCACATTGCCCGTAAACAGAAAGTCCAACTCGTTCTCTTCGTGATATGTGGTAAAACCCTTCATGTACGAAATCTTCGAATACGGCAGGTTTGTACGGAAGAATCGCACATCCTTCGGCGTAATAACATACGGCTGATACTGTCTGCCGAATATATCTTCTATCTTGTCCAGACGCGAGAAGTATATTTTCGACTCAACGGGTGAAATAAGCGACCCTGACCACGCATTCGATATACTGTAATCGTTCAGCAGGTCATGCATCGGCAGGTTCAAATAACTGGTGTCTATCCGGGACGAATCAGCCAAGTATGCAGGAGCAGACAACTGCCAAGAACGGATATCCGTCTTGACAGTGCTCTTTTTAGGCTTCGCGCCCAAAGTGCCGGCGACAAGCACCAGCACACAGACTATAACACCAATCTTTTTTGCCACTGTTTATTTCTTTGCCTTAGGCTCTTTGGCCGCTTTCTTTTCTTTCAACTCTTTTTCGAGGCGTGCAATCTCTTTCTCCTGACCGTTGATGGTCTTGAGCAGCGAGTTCAGTTCCTCGTTCTCAATCGTGGTCGGATATTGCTCGTCAACGAGTTGCAGGAAGTCGGACAGTACGTTCATGTAGTTGATGAACGCATCGTAAGCCGATTCATAGTTCGTTGCACCCTGGTCGATATGGTTCATGAAGTGCAAGTAATTCACATCCTGCAGCATCAGCCAGTCGCGTTTCAGACGCTTATCCGAGCACAGATGTACACGCTCTGCCACGTTGTACAGTTTGTTGATTGCCTCTTGTTGCAGATCGTTTCCGGCATAGATACTCAAATCCTTTGCCTCGCCTGCCCATGTAAGCGGATATGGAACAGACAGCACATCCTTCGCAGGCATTTTCTTCGCAGCCTCAGCAGGAGTGATGAAGCCCAGACCGTTCTCCAACGCATAGTACGGCAGTGCTTTGAGGAACTCAAAGATTCCGGTTTCAGCACGTTGTCTGCCACCGAAAGTCTCTGCGCCAAGCCAGATGTTCACGATTTCCTCGTCTTCCGGCAAGGCTGCCAACATCTGGGCATACTTCTCCGCATCCATCGGGAAGTTCACCCAGCTCGGATCCGAGAAGTGGAATGCCAACTCGTCACTCAAAGCGGTATTACGAACCAGCACTTTCATCTTTGCCGATGCGGCGGACTGATACATGTAATTCGGTGATTTCCAGCTCAATACATGCTTTGCGCCCTCGGTCATCGCTACCTTGTAGCCCCACTTCTGCAGGTTATAAGCTATCTCGTCTGAATACAACAACTCCGCATTGCAAACCGTTGTCGGCTTCACACCGAACAGGTCGGATATAACTTTTTCTTGCATTTCCAACTGGTCGCGGAAGTCGTTCTCGTTGTATTCTGCCACAAGCGAATAGGCGTACGGCGTTGCCAGAAACTCCACGCATTTCGATTCTGCCAACTCGCGCAGCACGTCAATCATCTCCGGCGTGAACTGCTCGAACACCTCGAGAATCGAACCGGAAATAGCCAGTGCGCAGTGGAATTTGCCCTTCGACAAACGAATCATCTCTTGAATCGTCCGGCAAAGCGGCATATACGAATTTTCTACTAACCAACCGATGCGCTCTTCCGTTTCGGAGTCATCGTAGTAGTAATGGTCTTGACCGATCTCAAAGAAACGATAGCGTTTCAGACGGTAAGGGGCGTGCATTTGAATGCAAAAACAAATATTCTTCATAATGCTTACAATTAATTTTCAAATTTACAAATCTTCAAATTACCAGTGATTTATCACTTTGTCATATACGGCGCGCACTTTCAAACCAGCGTCGTACCACTTGATATTGTTCACTTCCTCGATACCGAGTTCGTGCAGCGACTTGTACATCGCCGGATATTTCACAATCGCATAAATGGCGTCTGCCATCGCGTCAATATCCCAGTAATCGGTCTTGATTGCGTGTTGTAGAATCTCCGCGCAGCCCGACTGGTGGGAAATAATACTCGGACAGCCTACTTGCATCGCCTCCAGCGGCGAAATACCGAACGGCTCGCTCACGGACGGCATGATATATACATCCGAATCCGCAAGGATTTCCTGTACTTGGCGGCCACGCATGAAGCCCGGGAAGTGGAACCTGTCCGCTATACCGCGTTTGGCTACCAGCTCAATCATCTTGTTCATCATGTCGCCGCTACCGGCCATCACGAACCGCACGCCGTCGGTCTTGTCCAGCACGCGTGCTGCCGCCTCAACAAAGTACTCTGGTCCCTTCTGCATCGTAATGCGGCCGAGGAACGTCACCAACTTGTCTTTGCGTTTGTGTTTTACAAACTCATCGGGATTAGCCAGCGGCTCAACCGCATTATGCACGGTCGAAACCTTCGCCGGATCCTGACCGTATTTCTCAATCACCGTCTGACGCGTCAGATTACTTACGCACATGATATGATCTGCTTCGTCCATTCCGCGGCGCTCGATGGCATAAACCGTCGGGTTCACATTGCCGCGGCTGCGGTCAAAGTCCGTCGCATGAACGTGAATAACCAGCGGCTTGCCCGAGATGCGTTTCGCAAACACACCGGCGGGATAGGTCAGCCAGTCGTGCGAGTGAATGATATCGAAGTCCAGACTGTGCGCCAGCACGCTCGCTACTGCCTCATAGTTACCGATTTCCTCGACAAGGTTGTCGGGATAGCGGCCCGAGAAATTGATGCAACCGAGGTCGTCTGTGCCGATGCGGCGGTAGTCGTAACGGATGCCGTCGCGGTAATGATAAAACTCTTCCGGCGACATACGGCCTTCCATACGTTGCTTAACGTACTCATAATCAGCGTCTTTCCAAACCACAGGTATTGAATTCGCACCGATAATCTTCAGGAAAGACTGGTCCTCATCGCCCCAAGGTTTCGGAATGACAAAGGTAATCTGCAAATCCTCTTGCAGTGACATTCCGCGAGTCAAACCGTAACTCGCCGTGCCCAAACCGCCAAGGATATGGGGAGGAAACTCCCAACCAAACATTAGTGCTTTCATGTTATTCTTGGAATTTCTTTAAAGTGTCAATTACTGAAATAACCGCTGCCACACTCGGAGCATAACTCATGCCTCCGTGTCCTTTGTACGGCGGGTTGCCGTCGTACAACTCATTGAGCGTGCCGATACACAGCTCACCCATTTCCACCTCGTAGCCGACCAGCATACGTTGCATGAAACTTACGCCGCTCTGCTTGTAAACGGTCATGTAAGCCCGCGCATACGCTGCTATCGTGAACGGCCATACAGGTCCGTTATGGAAGTTACGGTCGCGCTCCAACTGTCCGCCGATGTAAATCGGACGGTAGTCGCCGCTCTTCGGAGACAGCGTACGCAGACCGCGCGGAGTCAGCAGCTCCTTTGTGCAGATATCCACTACCGCTTTCATCTGTTTCTTGTCCAGCGGCGAATACGGCAGACCTACTGCCCAAACCTGGTTCGGACGAACTTCCTTGTTATGATAATCATTGATAACGTAATCGTCAAGATAGAATCCGTTCCAGAATGTCTTCACAAACGCATCTTTGCAGATTTCCGCCTGGTATTCCATCAAATCGGCGCCGACTTCCTTCCCTGCCTCGCGCATCAGTTCTGCCGTGAAACGCATCGCGTTGTACCACAATGCATTAACTTCTACCACATACCCCGTACGCGGCGTAATCGGCCAGCCGTTTTCAGTCGCGTTCATCCAGGTGGCAGGCTGTTGCGAACCGTCAACCCAGATCAGACCGTTCATGTGCACAACCGCACGCGGATGGTTCTGCTTGCGGTAGAACGAGATAATATCCTCGCACAACTGCGCATATTTGTCAGCCGCCTGTTTTACCGTATATTTGTGTGCATATTTCTGCAAAGCGCGTACGAACCACAGCAGCGCGTCAGGCTCGTCCATACCGTGAATCTTCGACGGATGGTTACTGTCCGCCATGAACGCACGAACCTCGTCAACCGCCGTCTGGTCGATAATCGCATCCCAGTATTCCGGACGGTCGATATCCAGCGTGCAGCTCGGTGTCGCAAAGAACTCTTCGCGTGCCGAAGCATGGAACCACGGATAACCCGCCAACAGATAGCACTTGTCGCCTTCGCGTTTATAGAACTGCGATGCCGAGTTCTTCAGGCACTCGAACAGGTTGTCGCGAACGTTTCTGCGGGCAACTTCTTTCTTCCACAACGCTTTCAGGCTCTTTGTCTCGGTCTCGCTGATACCTGCGGCAAAGATAATGCTCTCGCCTTTCTTCATCGGCATCTCGAAGTAACCCGGCACAAGCAGATCCTCCTTGTAGGCATAGCCGCGCTCTTGCTCTTTCTGGTACTCGATGTTCTTGTACCACATCGGCTGATGATGGTACTCCACTCCTTTCGAGAACTGCATAAACAGCTGCGGGAATTCCGGATACATCTGGTTCACGCGGCCGTTCTCGCAATCATTCATGTCTGCGTTCGCACGGTTGTTCTCATGTGTCAGCTCGTTCACGCTGCGGAAAGCAAGGAACGGACGGAAACGCATCGTTACAGGAGAACCGCACTCTTCGAGAGTGTAGCGGATCAGCACGCGCGGCTCAAAGCTTACCAGCAGACGCTCTTTCGTCAGAATAACACCACCTACGCGGTAGGTCGTCTTAGCAATCACCTCGCAGTCAAATTCACGGATATACTTGTGACCGTTCGGCGAGAAATTGTTCTCGCCATACTTGTGCAGTCCGAGGTTGAATTCTGCGCCGTGTTGGATAACGGTCTCGTCCAACGAACTCAGAAGCACGTAATTATCCTCACTCAAATGAGGAAGAGGCAGCACCAACTGCCCGTGATACTTACGTGTGTTACAATCGACCAGCGTCGTCGAATTGTACACGCCGGCACGGTTGGTGCGGATCATTTCTTTCTGCAAAGAACGTTCCAGATTCACCATCAGCGCCTTGTCAAAATTCAAATAGCTCATATCATGATACCGATTTAATTATATATTTGTCTATGCTGATTTTTATTATCGTTTGCCCGATTTGATTATAAATTAACATTAAAAATCGCTTATTCCATTTTCAGCCCGCAAAGATAATACTTTCCGCGCACATGCGCAAATATTTAGGAAAAAAAATGCAAAAAATCGTCTTTTTTCTCCCAAAATTTGCATATATAAGAAAAATGTACTACCTTTGCACCCAAAATTGGGAAAATGGAAAAATGAGAAAATGAGAAAATAACTAAATCGAAAATAAAATGATTATTGACAAATTGGAAAATGCGGACTGGTATTATGACGCCGTCCCTCGTTTGGAGCAGTTCATGCACTTCTTTAACAACAACGACCTCGAAGAATTTGCCGCTGGCAAAGTTCGGCTCGATGGCGACGACTTGTTCATTAACATTATCGACCTCAAGGGAAAAGACGAGAAATCCCTTCCTTTCGAGGCGCACCGCGACTACATCGACATTCAGATCCCTCTCACGTCCGATGAACAGATGGGCTGGAGAGCTTTGGAGGATTGCCAGAATGTAACCGCCGAATACGACGAAGGAAAAGATGTGGAACTATATAAAGAAAAAGCAACGGTCATGCTCAATGTCCCCGTAGGGCATTTCGTGGTATTCTTCCCGTCTGATGCACATCAGCCCGGCATCGCCGAAAAGGGCAAACAGTTCCGCAAACTCATCGTCAAAACACGTGTCGAAAACTAATCCGCAGAAACGTTTTGGCGGTTTTATGACGTAAAAATGCAAAAATATTTGCATGTATAAAAAAAATGTTGTACCTTTGCGGCGAAAATTGAAAAACGACAAACGCAACTTACGTTAAAGACGTAAAAAACGCAAATACTATTATTAACTTTTAACCCTTTCATTTATGAAGAAACTACTCTCTATCCTCGTGTTGGCAGCGGTGCTCTTTATTCCCGCCAACCTGCAAAGTCTGCAAGCTGCAGGCAAAGTGTATTACGTGAGCAAAGACGGCGCTTCCCGCGGTGCTGACGGTCTCTCTCCTGCAACGGCAAAGAAAGATATCCAAGCCGTGCTCAACATCATCAAGGAGAACAAGGAAGACGGCGCTACCGTTCGTATCGGTGAAGGCAACTTCCTCGGTTACACCAACGCCGGTTACATTGAAATCGCCAACTTCATTACCCTCGAAGGTGGCTGGAATGCTGACTTCACGCAGCGCGACCCGCTCAAATACATCACCCGCATCCAACCGGGCGAGGAACAGCGCGGAACCAACGGCAGCAAAGGCCTCATTCAAACCACTCGTGATTTGGACAACGTAATGTCCAAAACTCCGCAAGGTACTCTTATCATTGACGGTATCATGCTGGACATGGGTCTTGAGAACTTCTACAAACCCAATAACCCGAACGATGAGCGTAACGGCTGCCCCTCGGCTGCATTTGAAACCGGTCGTATGGAAGACGCTACGCCTCCGCAAATCCAACACCAGATTATCCACTCTGACGGCTGGATTGCAGGTAACGTAATCATCCGTAACTGCCTCATTGCCAACAGTTCGTACTTCGGACTTCAGTTCGGTTCGCGTTGCGG
>CAJOFV010000020.1:0-4062 GCA_905233925.1 Paludibacteraceae bacterium | reverse complement strand
GGAAGACATGGGTTATGGCTATGAGTTCATGAACAAAATCAACGGTGACGTACACCATAATATATTTATCGGCAACAACTACGCTGCTATCGCACGTACACGCGTTGACACCAAGGACTTCGAGGCCATCAAGAAGACCAACGTCTATGACAACTACTTCTTCCTCAACGCTGCAGACCTGCAACTCCCGTCCAAAGGAGGTGGCAAATGGACCAACGTGAAGTGCACCGATTTCGAAGACATGGTGGACGAGCAGACGCTCCCCCGTGCCGAGAACAATAAGGAACTTCCTGGCGATGCTCCTGTGCTCAAAGCTCTTGACAAAGACTATCTGGAGGCTTTTGCTAACCTGAAGATTATTGCCCAGTCGCAGAACTTCAACCCCAACTCTGCTTCCAACCAGTTCCGTCAGGCTACCGGTCAGAACATGCAAGGCTCAGAAATCCGCCGCGTCTCCATGTACGGAAACCGCTATAACTTTGACAAGGCTCTGAAGCTCTTCGGCGCTATGCCCGGCTACGGTGCCCAGAAACCCAAATGAGAAACAGATTACACATCGTAATACTATTGTGCTTGTGCGCGTTAGGCGCGCAGGCACAATACTCCGTACAAACCGTTCCTAATCCGCGCTGGACGGACGCTAACGCGTATGTCGCCAACCCGGACGGCATTCTCAGCGAGAACGCCGTCAATAATCTCACATTGGTGTCGGATGCATTGTTTCAAACATCCGGCGTGGAACTTGTTTTTGTGGTGCTGAACAGCATTGGCTACGAGGATGCTTTTGACTTCTCGCTGGAGCTCTTCAACACGTGGGGCATCGGCGACAAGGAAAAGAACCGCGGCGTGCTGGTCTTCATGTCTATGGAGTACCATGACATCCAGATTCGCACCGGAGACGGCGTGGAAGGTTTGCTGCCGGACGCCATTTGCGCGGATGTTATCTGGGACGATATTGTGCCGCTTTGCAAAGAAGGCAATTATGAAGGCGGACTGCTCAAAGGGGCTATTGCCATTTATGAGCATTTGACTACGGACGAAGCGCAAGCGGAATTGTTGCTTGGCTACAAATCCGAGCCCGTTTCCGAATCGCCGTTCAGAGGTCTGTCTATCGTCAGCCTCATAGTGATGCTCCTTACCTTCTTGCATCACTGGGTGCAGCCCAAGTGCCCGAATTGCAAAAAGAAAGGCAACACCTGCAAGAACGAAATAATCAACCGCGCAACCTATACGTCTTCTGGTAACGGCGTTCGCCACTATACCTGCGCACATTGCGGGCATACGTGGGATGTGCCATATACCATTTCCAAACTGACACCTCCGTCCAGTTCAAGCAGTAGCCGTGGCGGTTATGGTGGCAGCCGCAGTAGCGGCGGCAGTTTCGGCGGAGGACACAGTTCCGGCGGCGGAGCAGGCGGCAGATGGTAAATGAGAAAATGTGTAAATGAGAAAATGAGAAAATAATTATGAGTAAAAAAGCAATTTGGATTGTAGTAGTTGCTGCCGTAGCGGCAATACTCTTTTGGATGTTTGGCAAGTACAATGCCATGGTGACCGCCGAGGAAAACGTGGAGAACGCTTGGGGTCAAGTTGAAAACCAGTACCAACGTCGTGCAGACCTCATCCCGAACCTTGTTTCGGTAGTAAAGCAGTTCGCTAAACACGAGACCGAGGTATATGAGAAAACAATGGAAGCACGCGCACGCGCAACGCAGATGACCATCGACCCGTCAAATGCTACGCCCGAACAACTCGCCGCTTTCCAACAGGCACAAGGCGAATTGAGCCAGGCTTTGGGACGACTGATGGCTGTAGCAGAAAGCTATCCGGAAATCAAGTCGAATGAGAACTTCCTGCAACTGCAAGCACAGTTGGAAGGCACCGAGAACCGCATCACCGTGGCTCGTAACACCTTCAACGACCAGGCTAAGGAGTTCAACATCCTTATCCGCAAATTCCCGGCTAACATCGTAGCTTCCATCTTCGGATTCCAGAAGAAACCGTACTTCGAAGCAGAAGAAGGTGCAAAGAAAGCTCCGGACGTACGCAGTATGTTTGAGGACTAATAGTGATAACCGATAATTGATTATTCCAATGAAGAAAGTATTATTTATCACCTCCCTACTCTTCACCGGCTGCATCTATATGATGGCCGGCGAGAAAGTGGTGGAATCTTCCGGCAGAGAACCCAAGTGGATGTTCGGTGCCGAGCCGGATTACATTATTGTTTCCGCGGAATCAGCTGATATTGAAGAGGCAAAGGAGAAAGCGATGGTTAAAATCAAGAAGCACATCATTGCTTCTATCGCAGAGAACGTAAGTGCGTCGTCTTCTGTCAACACGACCGAGCACAACGTAAATGGCAAATACAACGTCATTGAAGACTACCAGTCCGTTGTGGAAACCCAAAGTGCGACGATCCCCTTCCTCAATGAAATTGGTATCTCCAAAGCAGAGGCTTACTACTGGGAGAAAATCAAGAAGGACAAGAACTCGTACTACTACCGCTATCACATCAAGTATCCCTTCTCGAAGTTCGACCTGCTTCGCATGGTGGACGCTTTCCAGGAGCGTGAGGCTAAAATTGATGCACAGATAGCGGAATTCTCGAAGGATGACTTTACGTCCTATACCACCGTCGAGCAGATGAACGGACAACTGAACAAACTCCGTATGTTCCGTTCCACGCTGACGGAGCGCGACCCGCGTCGCGGCACGTGCGCAAACATTGAAAAGGTGTACACCACCTTCATCCGTTCGATTACGCTGCGCCTTGTTTCGGTCAACAAGAAAGAACTTGTTTATGCGCCCTACTTCGGCGAGAACAAGCTCGGCACAAACGTACAGCCGAAGCTCGAAACCAACTGCCTGACAAACCTGCAGTACGAGCCGCGCAACGGACAATGTGTCGTAACGTACGACTTTGAGACCGCCTGCTACGATGACGAGGAGAACTGGCTTGAAGTTATTCTCCCGCTTCCGGGCAACAAACTTAAAAACCGTTTTATTGTAAAGTAAAAATCGACAGATCGAAATATCGAGATTTCGAGTATCGAAAATTATTATTAACCAATTAAATTCATTCTATTATGAAGAGAGTATTTATGATTCTGGCAGCTGCACTGGTAGTGCTGAGCTGCGGTGTTACTGAGGTTAGTGCCAAGAAAGAGAAAAAAGTGAAAATTCCTTGCCACGAACTGACCAACAAGAAAACACTCCGTGCAAACGGTAATGCTGTTTCCCCCAACATGCAGAACGCTACCGACAAGGCTATCGCTGCTGCACGTAAAGAGTTGGCTACCTCTATTGAGGCTACCGTACAACGCGTTCTCGAGGACTTCGCTTCGTCTTATGACGTAAACGAGCAGGCAGACTTCCGTTCTCGCACCAAAGACCTTGCCCGCACGGTTGTTAACCAGAAACTGCAAGGTTCTATCGTTTCCTGCAGCGAAATGAGATCCGTTAAGGAAAAAGGTGGCAAACTGACGTATCATGCATACGTTACCGTTGAGCTCACCACCAACGAACTCATGGAGAACCTCCTCAACAACACCAAGAAAGCTATCTCTGACAACGAGAAACTGCGCACCGATTTCGAGTATGAGCAGTTCAAGAAGACTTTCGACGCTGAGATGGACAAACTGGCTGCTTCTCAAGAGTAATCATTTTGCATTCAGTTAAGACTAAAAAAGTGCGTCACATGACGCACTTTTTTAGTTTATAACTTGCCTGCCAATCCCGTGACCATCACGGGACTATTCCCCGAGAAGCTTCCAATAACAACCCAAGAAACAGCCAGGGTTTACGACAGACAAAGCAGACAAGACTTTCTAAAATTATATTATATATGCGCGCGTGTGTATATACATTATAAACATTTCATGTCTGCTTGTCTGCCTTGTCTGCCGGATGCTACGCTTAAGAGATGCTTAACATATGCTAAATGGAAAAGCGGATGCCGACTTGCTATTCGAATAATTTACGAATATCCATCTGGAGGAAAGTCTCAAGGGCGATGCCTTCATACCCAACAATCAATGCCAATTGAGGATGGAAGAGATT
>CAJOFV010000019.1 GCA_905233925.1 Paludibacteraceae bacterium | reverse complement strand
GGGTCGCTGGACAGTATAGCCGCGGACAATCTGGAGCTGTTCTACAACGGGAACCGCGTGTTCCTCGGCAATTTCTCAGCGGTCGGTCTGCCTGTGCTTGACGACCTGTATGTTAATGCACGGTGTCAGGACTTGTCGCTGACCATTGCGCAGATTCAGGACTTCGTGTCGGGCATTCAAGGCAAGCCGTTCCGTCTGCCGCCCGTCATCCGCCGTCTCGGGGACATGCACTACCAGGGCGAAGTGCGCGGACGGCTGCACGACCTGACGCTGCACGGGGCGTTCCGGACAGCATTAGGCGTACTGACCACCGACGGGACGTGCGTAACGAATCAGGACTTCACGTCCATCGCCCTCACGGGACAAGCCGGCACGAAACGCTTTAACCTCGGGCGTCTGTTAGCGCAGAAGGACTTGGGAACGGTTTCGCTGTCGCTCACGACGAACTGGCATCTTGCTGCCGGAGAAGCGCCGCACGGCACAGCGGATATAACCGTCAAAGACATTGCTTATCGCGGTTACCGCTACAAGAATATTCAGGTGCACGGACTATTGGACGACAAATATGCCGAAGGAACGCTGCGCATCAAAGACAAGAACATTAATCTGAATCTGGAGGGACTGCTTGACTTCCAGCATACGGACAAACGTCTTGATGTCGAACTGGCGCTAAACCGCCTTTGCCCGTACGAATTGAAACTGTTGGAACGCTTCCCGAACGCGGAACTGCACGGCACGGCACAGTTGCACTACACGGGTCACGACCTTGACCATGCAGCTATTTCTGCGGCGGTAGATTCGCTGCAACTGCGCATTGGCGAAGACTCGGTGCTCATGAAAAGCCTTGCGCTTACGTCCGAACGGCAAGATGATGTGCTGACGCTCAAACTGCAGTCAGACTACCTTACCTGCTCCGCCAAAGGCAACTTCGCATATACCACGCTGCCGACATCCCTTGCCAAACAGCTGGCACGGTACTTGCCATCCGTCTTCCCGACCTCACGCTACAAGCAGCTGATGGCACAGCAGACGGACAACGAACTGACGTTCTACCTCTACGGCCACAAAATTGCGCAGTTGCAGGAAATGCTGCAGTTGCCGGTGATGATTAGCGACGACCCTGTTATCAAGGGCTCCTTCGACGAGGAGCGCCGGAGTTGGTCGCTGCAGACCTACGTTCCTGCTATTGTAGCGGGCAATGCGCAATTGCACGACTTCACGCTGACCGCGGGCGATAAGTACGACGCGCTGGCGTTGGACATGTCCCTTGAACTGGACAGTAACCGTTTCACAACGCATGCCCAGGCGTTCCGCGACTCGCTGCTCTTGGGACTGGACATCCACGCGCTGCCACCCGCCAAGAGTTATGGGACGTTGGACGTGGAAACACATTTCATGCACTACGCGGGCAAACCGTTAGTGGAAATGCATGTGCTACCGAGCATTGTGCAGTTGGGCGACTCGGTATATAAAATTGACGACTCCCGCATAGCTTACTGCGCCGCAGATACGTCGCTGATGATTGATAACTTCCGTATTCTCGGCACGTCACAAGTCATTGCCGCCGACGGCATAGCTTCGCCGCGTATGTCCGACTCGCTGCAAGTGACCCTTGCGAACATAAATGCCGGACTGCTAATGCCGTTCGCGTTGCCGGAAAGAGCATTCACCGTCGGCGGACAACTGACCGGATGGGCAAAACTGTTCGGCGTATTCTCCAAGCCTGTCTTTGAGGCGGAAGTACGCCTTTCTCCTGCCATCATGTGCGGTGCTCACATCGGCGACGCAGTGGCAAAGATTTCCCTTGACCGCGAGACGAATAACATCATCATTGACGGCAACGTAGATAACGGCTCACACCGTGTAGCGCACGTGGACGGTCTGGCGGAGCCCAAAAAAGGACGATTCCTCATAGATATCTTCCCCGACTCTATTCCGTTGGCGTTCATTAATCACTGGACGTCCGGCTTCCTGTCAGATATCAGCGGTTACGGGTCGGGACGTGTAACTGTCAGCGGCGAAGGCAAGAAAGTGTGGGTCATGACCCGCGTCAAAGGCATAGACGCCGGACTGACTATTCCGTTCACAGGCTGCCGCTATACATTCAACGACTCCGTCTTTATGGACTCAACTTCTATTATCTTCCCTGATATGACGCTGCATGACGAGGAAGGTAATCCGTTCTACTTCAACGGACGGCTGACGCACGACGAGTACTTCAAGAACTTCCGGCTTGACCTCGCCGGACGCTGCGACCATACGCTTGCCATTAACCTGCCTGACCAACCAGGACAGTTCATGTCCGGTAAGATTTATGCGGACGGAGATGTTTATCTTGAAGGACCTGACAATGACATTGTGCTGTCCGCGGACGCTATTGCGGTCGGCAAGTCGCGCTTCCGCATTTCCGTGGACGGCGCTTCCTCCGCAAGCGACAACTCGTTCATCACGTTCTATAACCACAACAAGAAGGAAGAAGAAGTCGTCGTCGTGAAGAAAAAGTCCGTTATCCCGCAACGCAAGAAACCTGCCGAAGTGGCAGCGGCTGCGTCCCGCTTCCGTTTGGGTATGAACATAGACATCGACCCGCAGACACTCTTCGAACTGGTTCTCAACGAACGCACAGGCGACAAGATTTCTGCACGCGGCGACGGGTCGATCAAGTTCACGATGGATGATGCCACGGACGAATACAAACTGGTCGGCACATACACCCTAATGGCAGGTAAAATAGGACTAACTATCGGAAATGTCATCCGCCGCGACTTCACCATCGCGGAAGGGTCACAAATCATCTGGAACGGTAATCCAGAAGAGCCTATACTCAATGTTACCGCCAAGTATCAGGTAACGGCGTCGCTCAAAGACCTCTTCGGTTCGGAGACCGAGAACCTGATTTCCGGACGAACGTCTGTGCCGGTTATCACCGCCGTTAACCTCACAGGAAAGCTTTCAGAGCCCGCCATCCGCTTTGACATTGAACTGCCGCGCTCCGAAGAAACCATTGAGAACCAAATCCGCTCTGTCATTAACACGGACGAGATGATGATGCGCCAAGTGGTTTATCTGCTTGTGTTCGGCCGTTTCTACACGCCGGAGTACATGCGGACTTCTACTGCGTCGTCCGGTGTCAACGAGACCTATTCCCTTCTTTCGTCCACCATCACCGGACAAATAAACGCTTGGCTCGGCAAACTGACTAATGTCTTTACAATGGGCTTCAACTACCGCGCAGACGGCGAAGGCGAAACGGCACAACAGGAGTATGAGGCAGTCTTCTCGCTGCAGCCGGTTGACAGGCTCCTTATCAACGGAAACATCGGTTACCGCTACAACGACATCTCGAACCGGCCGTTCTTCGGCGACCTGGACATTGAATATTTCCTCACGCCCAACGGCAAAGTGCGGCTGAAAGGTTACACCCACAGCGTGGACAAATACTCGCTGCGCCAAGCGACCATGATCGAGGGCGTCGGCGTGGTATTCAAGCACGATTTCAACTGGAAAAAAGAGTAGGACGCAAGCCCTACTCTTTCTTTTGCTATTTCCCAATTCTTTTAATCTACCTTAATATCGGTATTGACATTCTTGCTGCCCCAAAGCGCGTAGCAGAGAATATATGCCACGCAGAGAGTCGGCACAATGTAACTGAGCAGGTAATGGTGACCGGCGACAGCACTCTGAATCCACGGAATGACACCGCCACCG
The DNA here is from genome assembly GCA_905233925.1 of Paludibacteraceae bacterium. Taxonomy (GTDB): domain Bacteria; phylum Bacteroidota; class Bacteroidia; order Bacteroidales; family Paludibacteraceae; genus Colicola. Next base: position 31,882 of record CAJOFV010000019.1, on the reverse strand, counting down.
AAGACCATCATCATAAATATACCGGACGCTTTGGCGGTATATTTGCCAAGTCCTTCCGTTGCCATGTTGAAAATAGAGCCCCACATAACAGACGTGCACAGACCGCAAAGAACAATGAACAAAGCTGCAACAGGAACCTGCTCCACCTCAAACGACCAGTTCGTAGGCATTGCAACCTGCACATCGCCGCCTAACAACATCGCCGCTGTCATCAGCATGATGGCTGTTACCGACACGCAGATAACCATCGCGCGACTGCTTACCTTGCCGCCGATAACCGAACCTATAGACCGACCTATCAGCATTAGCAGCCAGTACAAACCGGCAATAAAGGTTGCGTCATCATAACCGGATCCGCCGCCCTTACTCAAATAACTGATGAGTGTTGCGGGAATACCTATTTCCACACCCACATACAAGAAAATTGCCACTACGCCGAGACGCAAATGACGGAACGCCCAGGGACTGCGTTCGTAGGTAATCTGCTGTCCCGCGCCCGCAGGCTCTGCAATCGGCGTAAGCCACAGAATAACAAAGATTAATACAAATACCGCCATGGCGATATAAAGAACAACGTTCACATCGTCAATTTCTTTGCCTACCAACGATTCGCCGACCAAAGCACCAACGAGCATCGGCGTCAAAGCAGCAGACAACGAGTTGATGGTTCCACCGATAAGGTTCAGCTGGTTTCCTTTGTTGCCGCCGCCACCCAGAAGGTTCAGCATCGGGTTAGTCACCGTATTAAGCATGCACACACAGAAACCGCCCAACAAAGCGCCGCAGAGATAAACCGCGAAACTGTCAGCCACACCACTCAGCCACTGCACGCCAATTCCAATAAAGCCGAGAACGATGGCAGCCAGAGAGGTCTTTTTGTAGCCGTATTTGGCAAGAATATTTCCTGCAGGGATACCCATAATAAGATACGCGAGGAAATTGAACAGGTTGCCCAACATGCCCATGCGTTCCGCTTGAGCAGGGTCAGTAAACGACTCGCCCCAAATCTTGCCGACCGGCGCAGCGAGGTTCGTAACAAAAGAAATCATTGCGTAAAGAAACATCATCGCAATGATAGTAATAATCGTCAAAGACTTTGATTGCTTTGTGCTCATGGTAACGATTTTTTAAGTTTTATTATTAAATTTGCCGCAAAGGTACAACAAAAAATACATATACACAAAAAAAAAGTGCGAAAATCGCACTTTTTTTGTGTTGCTCAACCAGGACTCGAACCCAGACAGACAGAACCAGAATCTGTAGTGCTACCATTACACCATTGAGCATCGCTTGAACGAAAAAGCGTGCAAAAGTACTGCTTTTTTATGAACCGTGCAAATAAAAATGCACTTTTTTTGCGAAAAAGTGCATTTTTATAGGAAAAAGCCTCATTTATTGCGCCGGAGCAGCTATCGTATCGCAGATTTCTGTCACAACTTCCGTTGCTTCTTCAGCTGCTGTCTCTACCGCTTCGGCTACAGGAGCACAAGCGTCAAACGGCCAAATACCGAAGTACCACAACGCCAGACAAGCAATGCCGCAAAGGCCGATAATAACCGCCATCCAAATTAGGGCTTTCTTCCAACCCGGCATACCTTTCTTGGCAAACGGGTCAGTCAGTTTCATGAACGGGAACTGAACCTGCTCGGTAAGCGTACGGCGTTGACCGCCCAGCCGTTAGCGTTGAGAAGCGGCGCAAGGTTACGGCGGCGGAGTTTAATCCAAGCCATAATCATTGCAGGTCCGGAAATGACGAGCATAATCGCTGCCAACCAAACCAGCAGTTTCCACCACGGCGTACCGTTAATGCCGCTTGCAAGACTGGCGATGAACTCACCGATAAAGCCGACCGCCATACCTATGGCAGCAAAAATACCGGCGAACTTGGCGATGTCAAACGCCTGCTTCTTTTCTACGGCAGCGCCTTCTGTGGCCGCCGCAGTTGTCTTTTGCGCCGTGTCGGTAAGGTCTGCAAACGCTTTGTCGTTCTTCTCGGAAGCGGATTTGTTAATGAGGTCAGTAACCCAGTTGCCGAACTTGCGATAAGGACTCCAAAACGCCTGACGTACAGAAATCGGGTTGTCAATAACTTTGGTAATGGTAGCATCCCAGTCGTTGCCCTGCCGGTCATAGAAAATGGCGTTCTTGCCAACCTTGAGGTTCTTGATTTCGCCCATTGTGACAGCAGCTACAATCTTCATGGATTTGCCAAGTTTCTTGCTTACGCAGTCACAATATATAAGGAACATCCCGCTCGCGCCCGCCTGCGCGTCATGCTTGCCCATGTCGTTCACGCGGATGCAAAGACGGCATGCGCGCTGGTCAATAACAAGCGTTCCCGCCTGGAAGATAGCCATCTGGTCGGCTTCGCGTTTGTAGAAGTCCTCCAGCGTTACGAAGTTCCGCAGCAGTTTGCAGAAATCACGCGACAGGAGCAAGAGTTTGTGCAAGTCAGCATACTCGGCTTTTCCGGCCGCAAGTGCCGCTGCATCGGCTTCCGCAGCCGCAGCGACCGCTGCATCATAGGCAGCAATCTTCGCGCCCATTTCCACGAAGTCCTTCTCTTTCATCGGAGGAACAGCTGTTTCTTCCGCGATGACCGCCAAGCCGAGTTTCGCCATTTTCGCCTGCTCAAAGTACGCAGCATATTCCGCCTGTTTGGCTTTGTATGCGGCCATTACATCCGCTTCGAAAGGTGCAGCAGGCACAGCCGCGGGCGTGATGGTTACGGCATCTATGGCAGCATCCACCGCAGCCAAAGCGATTTCGGCGTTGTCACCGGCAATTTTGGCAGCCACGGCCTTGATGGCCTCATCGGCGATATTATCCAACGCAATCGTGTCCGACTGGGCGAACAAGGTCTGCGGGTCTGCGAGTTTGGCACAGAGCCAGTCGGCAGTCTTCACCACTTCCATGAGGCGCAACTGCCCGTCGCCGTCGATGTCCATAAGCGCAAGGCTCTCGTTGGAAATCTCCAGGCCGGAAGCCGGACAAGAAAGCACTGTCCACATCTTCTGGTCCAATTCACCGAGGTGACGGATGTCGTCCCCCGTCATAATGCGTACGCGGGTGGCTCCGCCTACGTTTTCAAAAGTCCATTTGTAATCCATAATCGTTATTTTAATTGTCAGAGTCTGCAATTTGTCCTCTTTGGGGCTTCTCTCAGGCTTCTCTCGGCTTTCGTTGCCGTCCTTTTGCCGTCCTTTTGCCGTCTTTGGCAGGTTGGCTGTGAGCGCCTTCGACCCAAAAAATTTGTGCAAAATTACAAAAAAAATCGTATATGTCAAAAAAAAATCATATATTTCGTCAAAAAATTTGTGTATGTCAAAATATTGTTGTACTTTTGCGGGCTTTTTTCGCGGAAGGAGAACAGTAACGCGACCCGAGAGGGAACAAAGATGCCTCCGAAAGAGAGGTAAAATGCTGCCAAAAGCGAAAGAACGCGATTGTTTAACCCTTTAACGTTTGGGTAAACCGGTGTCGCGAGACACGGTCAGACCAAACACCCATCTACCAATATGGCAGAAAACAAATCTCTCCAGAACTTCGACTGGGATGCCTATGAGAAAGAATCAAAAGGCACATTAAACGAAGAACTTATCCAAAAGTATGACAAGACCCTGAATGCGATCAAGGACAAAGAAGTCGTTGAAGGTGTTGTTACGTCCATTAACAAACGCGAAGTCGTTGTAAACGTAGGTTTCAAGAGCGACGGTATTGTTCCGGCGACCGAGTTCCGCTACAACCCCGACCTGAAGGTTGGCGACAAAGTGGAAGTATTCATCGAGAGCCAGGAAGACAAGAAAGGCCAACTCGTGCTGTCACACAAAGAGGCTCGCGCTTCCCAGGCTTGGGATCGCGTTGTTGCCGCATGCGAGGCAGGCGAAATCGTTACGGGCTTCATCAAATGCCGTACGAAAGGCGGCATGATCGTTGATGTTCTCGGTATGGAAGCATTCCTGCCGGGCAGTCAGATTGACGTTAAGCCGATTCGCGACTACGATGTATTCGTGGGCAAGACCATGGAGTTCAAGATTGTGAAAGTGAACGAAGACTTCCGCAACGTTGTTGTTTCGCACAAGGCTCTCATCGAGGCCGAGCTCGAAGCACAGAAGAAAGAAATCGTTTCACGTCTTGAGAAAGGTCAGGTACTTGAAGGAACCGTTAAGAACATCACCAACTACGGCGTATTCATCGACCTCGGCGGTGTTGACGGTCTTATCCACATCACCGACCTCAGTTGGGGCAGAGTTTCCGACCCGAAGGAAATCGTTCAACTCGACCAGAAGATCAACGTTGTTATCCTTGACTTCGACGACGAGAAGAAACGTATCGCTCTCGGCTTGAAACAGTTGACTCCGCACCCGTGGGATGCTCTCGACCCGAACCTGAAAGTGGGCGACAAAGTACACGGCAAGGTTGTTGTAATGGCTGACTACGGCGCATTCGTTGAGATTTGCGACGGCGTAGAAGGTCTGATTCACGTGAGCGAAATGAGCTGGAGCCAGCACCTGCGCAGCGCGAACGACTTCCTGAAAGTCGGCGACGAAGTGGATGCCGTTATCCTGACTCTGGATCGCGACGAGCGCAAGATGTCGCTTGGCATCAAGCAACTGAAGGCTGACCCGTGGGAGAACGTAACCGAGAAGTATGCCGTTGGCACACGCCACTGGGCAAAGGTTCGCAACTTCACGAACTTCGGTGTATTCGTTGAAATCGAGGAAGGCGTTGACGGTCTGATTCACATCAGCGACCTGAGCTGGACGAAGAAAATCAAACATCCGAACGAGTTCACGTCTATCGGCGCTGAAATCGAGGTTGTTGTTCTCGAAATCGACAAAGAGAACCGCCGCTTGAGCCTCGGTCACAAACAACTCGAGGAGAATCCGTGGGAAGAGCTTGAGGCAAAATACGGTCTGGACACCGTTGTTGAAGGCAAAATCGTTGAACTGAGCGACAAGGGTGCTGTTGTAGCACTCGAGGACGGCGTTGAAGGTTTCTGCACCGCACGTCATCTTGCGAAGGAAGACAAGAGCGCCGCAGCCAAAGGTGACACGATGGAGTTCCGCGTAATCGAGTTCAACAAAGAGGCAAAACGCATCATGTTGAGCCACCTCCGCACCTGGGAAGAGCGCAAAGAGGCTCCCACCAAAGAGGCAAAAGCCAAGAAAGAAGCCGCTCCCGAGCTGCCGAAGATGGAGAAAACCACTCTCGGTGACCTGGGCGTTCTCGCTGACCTCAAAGCCAGCTTAGAGGAAAAGCCCGCGAAGAAAGCTCCGGCAAAGAAAGCTGCGAAAGCTGAAGCTCCCGCAGAGGAAGCCGCTCCCGCAGAAGCTCCCGTAGAGGAAGCTCCGAAGGCAAAGAAAACCACCAAAAAGGCTGCCAAGAAAGCTGAAGAGTAATCTGTAAGCCTTTGGCCATCAAGCTTTTGGCAAAAAGATAGAGACGTTCGGAAGAGCGTCTCTATTCTTTTGGTGGGCATTTCCGAGCCCTACGATATTATCAGGGTTTTATTTTATCTGTTGACCTTGCATGTTGTACGTTCTTTCGTTGCTGTCAATCAACACTTGGTCATTTTGCAAATACTTACGTACATTGTGGCGCAGAGCAGATACTTCGTTTACATCAGTAGCGTTTCCAGAGCCGGGGAGGGAATATATGTCATAAGCATAGGGAATGTCTGATGTATCATCTCCTGTTGGAACAAACAATTTATACTTGTCGCCTATTTTAACTAGACTTAAAAATGTTTTTTTGGTATCTCCTGTGTAAGGTATTATTGATAGAATTTTACCATCTTCATCTACTAATCGTAATTCTTTAACTTTTTTCACTTCTCCCAATATAGTTCCATTTCCATCTGTTAGATTTTCCTTCTTATATTCTGTAACCAGACAAGTCCATTTGCCATTTGTCGTAAATATTTCTTTCGAAATAAAGTTCCACACATACAATCCATTTGAGCTACTGCTGATAGGGACACTAAAAAATGCACCTTCTATTAAGAAAGATTTTACTAGGGTCATATTGGCATTATAAACATTATAATGTGTATGTCCATCGGAAAGCCCCATGTCTGTAGTCATAAAATAATCCCCAACGAGCATGGCATCCTGTTCTGATGAAGGTGAATCAATATTTTGAGCTATTATTCTTTGTGTGCCTGTCCCAAAACGAATAACATGCTGTGTCCCTTCATATGTTAACTGTGCGTTAATATGAATAGCAGTAAAAAGCGTTACGAAAACTAAGATTAGCTTTTTCATAGTACTTTATGGCGGTTATATTCCATCGCCTCGTCGGTTTTAGTATCCTCAAATAAAGCAAACGCTACGATTAATCAATATGTCAGCGCAACGCTTTGCGCTTTCTCCGAATTAACGCCGCGGAGAACAGACGATTAACAATCAAACAAGTATTCCGGTGCAAAATCAGCGCCGTTCTCCCATTCAATCGTATTGTACGCAATATGGAAGTTCTTAAAGAACGCCAAATCACGCAACGGTTCAAAGGCAGCGCCTTTCAGCTTATCGCTGAAATCAACTACCCTGTCCACGTTGTTATTGAACCACAAATGAATTTTGTGTCCACCAACGTACTGTGCTTTTGTAATCTCCAAAAAATCCATAATCGTATTATTTTAATGGAACAATGTGCTTTACCATGTCACCCTTTTGTGCACGCTCCCAGTTCTCCAACAATTCGTCCCTGTGCAAATCCAGCCATTCAAGAACCATGCGCAAGGCACGACCGGGCATTTCTCCTTTCACAACACCGTCTTTGATGCTGACAATAATCTTGTAATCGCCATACCATGCATGGAAATGAGCAGGAGCATGGTCTTGAAAGTTCATGAATATAATAATTCCGTAAAAAGCACTAATCTGCGGCATAATATTGAGTGTTTATAGGTTTTGTTGCGTTTTTATCTTAATTTGCTGCAAAAATACGACTTTTTTTTGATATGCGCAAATTTATTTACAAAAATCGTGCACGAAAGTTGATTTTGCACGGATTCGGGCATTATTCTCGTGATTTTGTATCCCGAGGCGGTAAAGCACAAAGAGTAGGATGAGCAACCACGGGCAGTCGCCAACAGGCGTGTTGAGCGGGTCGGCAGGGTTAAGGGGAGCGGGGTCATCCGCAAACGGGTCAGTTGCCAAAGGGTCTCCCGGATCCTGCGGGTCAGGGTCGTCCACAAAACCTGACCGCCGACCGGCCTTCCGCGCTGCGGTCTGTTCGGTGGAAGCAGCAAAGCTTCTCGCCAAAGAAGGCGCATAGGCAAGGGAAGACGCAGTTGGCGATAGTTTAGGATAGTTCAAGGTGGTTCCGGATGGTTCAGAATAGTTTGTAATGGTCTGAACATGTTGAGGAGTGGTCAGGGGCGCAGATGAAGCCGAACCCAGAACATGAGGAGTGGCAGAGGAAGTCTGAAAGACCGAATAAGATTTGAAAATTTGAGAATTTGAAAATTTCTTATCTCGGCAAAGCCTCGAACGATCGGCTGAAACCGTATGGAAGATTTGAAAATTTGAGGAATGGGTTACGATGGTTCCGGATAATTCAGAATGATTCGAGAGGGTTTGAGAGGGTTCGGGATTGTTCGGAATGGTTGGTTGCAGCGTCCAATAGCACAGCACAGCGCAATAGGACAACAATGCCATGACACAGACAAAAATCATCCCCTTGCGCCGGCGCTGCCGCTGCTCCGCTGCAAGAAACCGCATTATTTCCCAACGCCGCTTCATTGAGTCACTTCATTTCCTAACATGTCATAGGTGTGTCCGTTGCAATCAATTACGACGCGCTGGTCTTGCAAACGCTTTCTTGCAGCCGTTTGCGGGGCGTCGGTTGCGGGCTGTTGGTCGCTTGAGGTTGTTTCCTGGGCACGGGAGAGACGCAAAGCGAAGCGTCCTGTAAGCGTTCCGGCAGGCAACGTGATACGATAGCTTTCCTCCAACAAGTTCGCCACGGGATTGCCATTGTCTGTCAGTTCGACCAGCGTAATATTGCCGAGCGTGCTCTTGTCACTGAGTGCAAACGTGTAGGCGCCTTCCGCATTGGTTTGGATGGAAACAGGGATTACATAATCCTGCTGCTCATCGGACAAAGCAATCGAGGCGAACGGACTTTGGTCGTCTGTCGGGTGGTTCGTCCAAATCTTCGGCGCTCGTCCGAACTCCTTCGGCAGGTCAGCATTGAAATCCGGTTCATCCGTAAAGTTCTCCCCCAAAAGAACATACGTCTGGTCAAAACCGGCAGCGCCTGTGAAACGCAAGCGGAGGTCGGTGGAATGGACGTTGAACGGATGAGCGGTGGACGGTGGGGCGAGTGTCGGGTTCTTCTGCGCAGGTTGGAAAGTAACATCGCCGTTTGCACCTGCTTGTACGAAGAACGGACTCATCGGTTCGAGCGCCGCTTCGTCCACCGGCACTTGGTAATAGTCCTGGAAGTCGGGCGTCGGAATGGTGGCATAGCGTATGCCCGAGCCATCGCCTTGTACTTGCAAGGAGCCGGCGAATGCTGTTTCGTCGTTGCCGTTAAAGGCTACGGTATATGGGTTGGCGATAAAGTTCCATCCGACATTATTCCAAAGACCTGTACCTACCCCATACGCCGTGACAGAGACAGTGTTCTGCGTCGCGTTCATGTCCATTGGCATGCGGATGGTGCTGTACATCGTTCCGGGCATGCGTTTGGCGATGATGGCGTAGCCGTTGGCGGGCACGAGGGTTGCGGGCGTGACGGTCTGCCAGTTATCGCCGGTGCTGCCGGTAGCGCGCTGTGCGCCGTTATACTGCCGGAGGATAACACCACTTGCTGCGGGTGCAGACGGGTAATCGCGATAGGTTATGGCGCTGCGTGTGACGGCGAAGGGAACTGCAATCGGATAATACTGCGCGTAGTCAATGACGCAGTCCATATAGGCATTTGCGGGCGTTATGGAAGCGGTGTTCATGATGGCAAGTTTCGGGGCGCGGAAGCGCGTATGCGCCGTTGTCCAACCAACGCGTAGAATAAGGTCATCAAGCGTCAGCGTGCCGTTGCTGACGATGGTTTTTCCGCCCGGGTACACTTCGAGGCTATGAAGGGTCATTGCCCCGCTCGCGCTGCTGAGGTCGAGCGTGAGTGTCGCGTCCGGGAGCACAATGACATTGTTTGTTTCAGGGAGTTCACTCGTGCTGCCCGAGACAAGTGTCGGGATGGTCAGTTCTGTCTGCGCCACTACGGCATCTGTGGCCATCCACTTGAGGGTCAGTGTATGACCAGCGTAGGTGGTGAGGTCAATGTCCGGAAGGGTGATGTGCTTGACATAACCGGCAGCAGCCGTTCCTGTAGCCGTATGCGCTACCAGGGTCTCCAACGGCAACGTTTCTGTCAGTAGCGAGCCTATCTTGACCGCCACTCCTGTAGCAACAGGCGTTGTGCGGAAGTCAATGGTGAATCCGGACTGCTCCCATTCCGTAACGAGCACATCAAGTGCAGGGGCTTCGTCGGGCAACGGAATGGTGAAGGTCGCGCGGGCAGGCGTCGTGAAACTATTGTCTGTTTTGGGCAGACCGATAACTACAAGCCGCTCGGTGGTGTTGCTGACATAATAGATATTTCCGGCGGGGTCAAACGCCACGTCATTGGATGATTCGCCAAGTCCGCTGATGTCGGAGGCGGTAATCTCGAAGGCGGGCGAGATGTCCGTCAGGTGTCCGTTGGCATCGTAGGCTACGTCCCAAATGTTGATTTGATTCTGGCCGGTAGTGGCGATGCGCGAGCCGTCGAAGTTGACTGCCAGTCCGCCGTTTTTGCTATTTTCGAGCAACTGTTCTCCGCCGGAGTTATAGTCCACAGCGCCGTTGAGGACGTGAATGAGTGAGGGCACTTCGGATGTTTCCGCGAAGCGGTGCTGAATAATCCACCAGCCGTGGTGGAGGTCAGAAACGACGTTCAGGACATTGTTCCATAGGGGTTTCCCGTTGGCATAGTTATTAAAGACCACCGCTGACGGCGCTGCTGTCCAGGATGTTGCTTCTCCGATGTCATAGCGCAAGAGGTTATATGTTTGGCCATCCACGGTGTAGTCCTCATCCATAGTGTATAGTTTACTGTCAGCACCAAGCCCTTCCACCCAACAGCCGGAAATAGAGCCGTGGACAGGCACGCTGCTGCTGTTCGTGCATAACCCCGAAGATGCGCGATTAAGCCCTGCGAACAATTGCGTAAAGTTACCCGTTATACCACCTGCAGGCGCAATCCATATACCCGAATGGTTGTCCGCCCAGTCGCAGAGGAAGACACGGCTGTCCGGCGCAACTGCCAAACGGAACGGGCTGTTACCGGATGAGGTAGCGTTGTTCCATGTCACGCCGCCTGTGTATGCCGAATTATTCAAGGCGTTCAGTTCGGCATCGAAAGCAAACAGACCGTTCGCAGTTGTACGTCCGCCACCGGCACAAGTGCCATTCTTGGTGTTGGTCACATAGACCCGCCCGAAAAATTCGCTCTCGGGATTATTATCAACCGCCACGCCGAACGGACGGTAGAACTGGTATTGCGTTCCGTCATCCGAAAGTTTGGTCAATGCATTAACCGGACGCGCCGTTGCTTTAATCGCCCACGTCAAATAGTCGGCAGTATTGCGTTCGGGGAAGTTAATCTCCGATTCGTTCAACGTACCGCTCCGCTGCCCTTTGCTTTGTGCACCGAATGACTTGGTCTGAATAACAGCACCTTCATACAACAGCTGCAACGTCACATCCGTGGCGTCTTCATTGAGGCGGTAAGAGAAAGTGTATGTATCACCACTCTTGGTCATTGTCAATTCGGAAGCGTAAATATCCGCGCCCTCCATGCCCGACACTTCCGGCGTTGTTGCCGCGTTGTAAAGTGCTGCAGTATGCTCATTGCCATAACGATCCAACGCACATACAGCGATGGTTTTGTCAGCAAGGTTCACGACAGCACTAAGGTCAAAGGACTTGCTGTAACTAATGCCCAGAAGGTAAGCAGACGATGCAAGTGCCTGCGTCTGGTTTCCGCCTTTCGGGTAGGCATAGACCGAATAGCGTTCCGCTGTTGCGTGCTGCCACGAAAGCGTTGTGCCGGTAAGCGTCAAGTTCGTGGGAGCAGCCAAATCCGGCGCACTATACCATGTCATAGCAGGCGGCAAAGCCTGTTCCGTATAGGCGGCAGTCAGTTTGCTGACAAAGGCATCGTTGGTCTGTCCCATGCGGAAGAGTGCCGAACCGGTCACGGTCTCGTTCGCGGCCGCAGCCGTACGGTTTGCGTTTATTTCATCGGCCATTTCGGAAGCGTTGGAAGCCGCATTAACCGCGCTGTAGGATTGAGAAATATACGCATGTCTGCCGAATTGCTTGGCAACGGCGACCCACCATGCACTAAGTGCCTCATAGTCGTTCGTCTTGTGCCCTATACGCCAATATACCTGCGGGGATATGTAATCAACAGTCTGATCCTTGAGCCATTGCACCGGTTCGGAATATTGCCCGTTATATTGCCAGTCATAGCCGCTTGGAGCAGGACTCTTCGTCACGCCGTACTTGTTTGCCACGGCTGTTTCTGTCGCCGCCACCCCCGGAGGTGCAACGCCGAAACGTACCCACGGCTTGACAGCCTTGATGGCATTACGCACTTCTTCAATCATCTTGTTCACATTCTGCCGCCGCCAGTCTGCACGGCTCAGATTGTCCGGATTATAAGCCGCAAATGCCGCTGCATCCATCGCGTCAGTTGTTTTGCCGTTTATATAGAAATAGTCGTCAAAGACAATACCATCTACATCGTACTTGGAAATAATGTCCACAACGAGATTCGCTATATATGTCCTGACAGCCGGTATTCCCGGATTAAGTATAACCGTGTCCGGCGTAGCATCGCCATAGTACAGCAGCCAGTCGTTATGCGTTTTGGCGAGGTCATTGCTCAACGTATTGCTGTATGTGCCGGCGGATGACGAATAACGATAAGGGTTAATCCAGGCATGCAATTCCATACCACGACTGTGCGCCTCAGCGACAGCCAACTCCAGCGGGTCATACGAGGGCGCTGTGCCGCGTGTACCGGTAATATACTTGCTCCAGGGTTCGTAGGCAGAGTTATACATAGCATCTCCCATGCCACGCACTTGGAAATAAACGGCATTCATCCGCGCCGACTGCATGCGGTTCAGTAATGTACGGAGATTATTCTGCTGCGTGCTGACGACAGATGCCGAAGTGCCCATAGTAACCGGCCAGTCCAAAGCCCAAGACGTACTTATCCATCCTGCGCGGAATTCCCGCTTGGGCGCATCTCCATCCACCAAATCCGCACTCGGATTAATCACCTCATCATGCACTTCCATGTCCGTTTGTGAGAGTCGCCAGCGGTCTATGCCCCGATTCTGAACATACAAGGTTACCACCAGCTCATCCCCATCCACTTCTGCCGCAGCGGTCATGTATCCCGCCGAAGCAAGCGGCAGCACCGTTTCCGGATAAAGAGTTTTGACAAGCGATGCGGAACCCAAACCGCTCGTGGCGTCGTATATGCCCACACCGAGGTTGTCGGTGCCGTAAGGGGTAATATACAGTATATGGTTGTCGTAGGTCACAAAAGTTCCGCCGGTAAGAGCCACATCAGGCAGCGTGAGCGTACTATAAGCCGTGAGCGGATTACCCGTTGTGCCGCTTGTAACCCAAGTAGCGTAATAGAGAGTCGGGTGCATAGAAGCACTTTCGAGAACGAAATCACTGGTACTATACGGTGACGCAACCATACGTGTATCGTCTGCGATGGTTGATGTGTTCATATTGCTATCGTCCTTGCTATACTTCGTTGTGCCAGCTAAACCAAGTGACACAGCTCTGTATGTAGTACTGGCGGTGGAACGTGCCAACGTGTAGATGGCATATGAACTTTCTCTGCCTTTGACGCAGCATGTATATCCTGTGTTGGCCGTAGCAAAGTTACCACAAGTGCTCGTTGTCCGCGACTGGTTGAACACTGTCGGCGCAGCATTATCGTCTGCCCATTTATATACCTGCCAGGAGTTGCTCAAACTGAATGTGGTTTGTTCCAACTGACAGCCAAGAAGCACTTTGTCGTAAGTGAGTGCGATATCATTGATTAGTTTTGTGTTGGCATTGTCGCTGCTGACACTTATGCCGCTTGTACTCAACAACCCGCTCTCGCTGCCGCTATTGGCATTGACAATATGCACTTTACTATCGTCCGTCAGGACATATAGTTTGTCATCTCTCACGAGAGCGCGGCGGATAGTCTTGTCGTCGAGCCAGGCTGCAGCCGAATGGTTGATAACCGTGTCGTACAGCACGCCCAGCGGACTGACTACCACATCATCCATTCCGTCACCCGATCCGCTGCCGAGTTTGACATTATTATAAGTTATATTGCCGGCTGTAACGGTCACGGATTGCGAATTGGAAGCATGTCCCTCTGCGGCGCATTGTACGGTGTATGTCCCAGGCGCGACATCCCAGAAGGCATAAAAGCCGTTGTATTCATCGTCACATATATAAGTCGCTATCACCTTGCCGCTGCCATCTTTCAGTTTTACCTTAGCGCCGTTGAGGGGTGTATATTCGTCTTTTGTGCCGTCTTTTGCCTTCTGATAAAGCGTTGTAGAGGTCATCTTGGCAGTATTATCCCGGACATCACCACATATAACACCGGTAGATGGCCGCGTCAGCGAAGATGTATAATAATCGCAAAACGCCTGTAAGAAGCGATAGGCTTCCAGTTTACAGTAGTCATTGTTCAGCAAACGGTGAGTTTCGGGCTTATAGTCATGGAACTCGCCCTCACTCAAATATCCCGGGATAGTCAGGTACGAGGGCGCAATCACGGTATACGTGGTATATGACATGACCCGTTTCGAAGTGCTCGTCCATGCAGTAAGCAGGTTGTCCGAGAGTCTTGTCCAAGCATAGTCCGCAGCCGTTTTTGCTTCGGCATACTTGAACGAAGAGCCCCAGTCACTCGAACCGGCTGTACCGGTGAGCATCAGCAGCAGGTAATTGACCGCCGTAGTAGTGCTGTTCCCTCCGGCGTTAGAGTGAATCGACAGGAAAAAATCCGCCTTGCCGCTTGCCTCTTTGGCGATGGTGGAAAGCGGTCGGTCACCGATGGTGTTGGCGATTGATTTATCGTCGCGGTAGCCGGAGCGGTTATCGGTGCGGGACATATACACCGTCGCGCCTGCCGCCTGCAACATATCGCGCAGGTACAAACCTTTTGTCAGATTTGCCTGCGACTCCCAAAAGCCGTCGTGGTCGCCGGAAGCGTGATTGATAGTGACTATATTCCGGTCATTCGAGTTATAGCCGCCGTGTCCGGGATTGATATATATCTTCGGTGCCACCGCGTGCAATGACGCGGAATAAAGAACAAACAGCAATATTGACAAATAGTGCTTATTCATAGGTTTCGATATTTTGGTTCTTTGAACAAATATTATCTCACTTCAACGAGATATATTTTGCCCTCGTTTTCGAAGGTCACTTTTCCGTTGGCAGCGGCATTCGGATTGATGGGCATGTTGAGCCCTGCTATTGGGAGAATCTGAAAATCGGAGCCGTCAGGACGGATGGCAACGAGGCGTGAGGCGGTCATTCTATGGCCATCATCTTCGTCCTGCTGACCGATGATCCAATCGTTTCCCATCCAGGTCGGTGCGCCAATATAATGCCCCAAGTCCACGACGTTTTTGCCATTCATATCGCAAACGAACGTATGGCAGCCGTCATTCACTGCCACATAGACGATATGCTGTTCGTCGGGGGAGATTTGTTGCCAGAGGTAGATATTTTTCCCGTTGGGATTCAACACTTTCCGCACGTTGCCGTCATAAAGCACAAGGTCATCGTCTTCGACAGCCGGTACATATTCATGCTCAACGGTTCGTATATCCGTCAGCAACCGCTGGCTACGCATAGTGGTGCGCTTGGCGATTTTCATTTTTCCACCCGCAAAGCGGAAAGCGAAACTCTCGCGTGCAGGTTTGTCAAGAACCTTTATTTCGCCCGTCTGCAGGTTTGCCGCTTTGATAGTACGATAAGCCAGATGGTTACGGTATTCGATGGTTTTATAGGCTATCATCGTTCCTCCGTCAGAGAATATAACATCGCCGTCGATATCGCTGTCGGAAGCGACCAACAGCCGTTCACCGGTTTTTATGTTTATACGTGTCAAACCGGCTTCACCGGCATCGCGCACCAAGACATAATCGCCGGCAGGTGACAAGACCGGCTGCGTACCGCCGTCAGCGATAAGCTGCGGACTGCCGGCCGTAAGCTGGGCGTTAGCGGTCAGTTGTACCGAGCACAAACTGATGGCAATAACAATAGGTAAAATCGCGTTTCTCATGGTATATGGATTTTGTTACATTCTGTCCGGAACTTCAATGCCGAGGAGGTTCATGGCGTGGCGGATTGTTTTGGCGACTGTTGCGGCGAGCGTCAGACGCAAAGCGCGCACCGCCTCGTCGGGCTCGTTCAGGATGGAATAATCATGGTAGAACGAGTTAAAATCGCATGCCAGTGCATAGGCATAATTGCAGATGACCGCCGGCGAGAACTCGTCGCCAGCCTGACGCACCACTGCCGGATAATCGGCGAGACGCTGGATGAGCGCCAATTCCTTGGCGTTCATTTGAAGATTTGACAATTTAAAAATTTGAAGATTGTCGGCCTTGCGCAGAACGGACTGAATACGTGCATAGGTGTATTGGATAAAGGGGCCTGTATTGCCGTTGAAGTCGATGGACTCTTCGGGATTGAAGAGCATGTTCTTGCGCGGGTCAACTTTCAGAATGAAGTATTTGAGCGCACCAAGTCCGACCTTGCGGGCAATTTCGTCAGCTTCTTCGGGGGTTATATCCGGCAGGGTATTTACCTTGTCCTTGCTTATTTCACGGGCGTCGGCAATCATCTGCTCCATGAGGTCATCCGCATCAACCACCGTTCCCTCGCGGCTCTTCATCTTGCCGTTTGGCAGTTCGACCATGCCGTAGGAGAAGTGCACAAGTTCTTTTCCGAATGGGAATCCGAGGCGGTCAAGCAGAATAGACAGCACCTTGAAATGGTACTCCTGCTCGTTGCCGACCACATAGACCATCTTATCAATCGGGAAGTCCTGATAGCGCAGCTTCGCCGTGCCGATGTCCTGTGTCATATAAACGGACGTTCCGTCGGAGCGCAGCAGCAGTTTCTCGTCCAGTCCGTCTTTGGTGAGGTCTGCCCAAACCGAACCATCCTCGCGACGGTAGAACTGCCCTGCAGCCAAGCCTTTCTCCACTTCCGACTTGCCCTCAAGATAGGTGTTGGATTCATAGTAAATCTTGTCAAACGCCACGCCCATTTTGCGGTAGGTCTCGTCAAATCCGGCATAGACCCAGCTGTTCATTTTTGCCCACAATTCGCGCACTTCCTTGTCGCCCTGTTCCCATTTGAGGAGCATCGCCTGCGCCTCTTTCATGAGCGGTGCCTCACGTTTGGCGGTCTCTTCGTCCATGCCGTTAGCCATGAGGTCTGCCACTTGTTTGCGGTATTCCTTGTCAAAACGTACGTAGTAGTCGCCGATGAGGTGATCGCCCTTTTTGCCGGACGATTCGGGGGTCTCGCCGTTGCCGAACTTCAGCCACGCGAGCATGGATTTGCAGATATGAATGCCGCGGTCATTGACGATGTTCGTTTTGACCACTTTCCATCCGTTCGCTTCCTGAATCTTCGCAATCGACCAACCGAGCAGGTTATTGCGTACATGCCCGAGGTGAAGCGGTTTGTTGGTATTCGGCGACGAATATTCAACCATCATCAGTTTGTTGCGGTCAGGCAGTTGCCCGTAGTTCGCGTCTGCAGCAATTGCCTCCAACTGTCCGAGCCAGAAGGAATCGGCAATCGTGAGGTTCAGGAAACCCTGCACGGCATTGAACTTCGCCACCACTTCGCCGACCAGTTTTTCACCTATTTCGGCAGCTACTTGTGCGGGAGCTTTGCGCGCCGCCTTGACGAACGGGAACACCACCAGCGTCACGTGTCCCTCAAACTCGGGACGGGTCTTCTGAAGCTGAATCATTTTGTCATCTGCCTCAATCCCGTACAACTCTTTTACCGCAGATTTGACCTGCTGCGCCAGGATATTTTCCAGTTTATTCATCTTTCACTCATTCACTCTTTCACACATTCAGTCATTATATCGGCTTGCACTTTTCCACCAGGTACGCCTGTTCGTCTTTGTTGAGTCTCGGTAGCGTCTCGGCAAGGACTCGGGCGTGGTACTTGTTAATCCAGTTAATTTCTTCCTGCGTCAGCATCTTGAAATCCATGAGCCGTTTGTCGTAGAAGCACAGGGTAATCGTCTCGAACTCATAGTAGGTCTCGCCGGTTGTATGTTCGCTGACTTTGGCGGGCACAGCAATCACCAGATTCTCCGTACGTATGCCGTATTCGCCGGTGCGATAGATACCGGGTTCGTCAGAGAAGACGTTGCCCTCCTTAATCGGATTGGGGTTGTTATCCATACGGATGTTCGCGGGTCCTTCGTGGCATCCCATGAAATGCCCTACCCCGTGTCCTGTTCCATGCCCGTACGAAACGCCTTCGCGCCACATAAACTGGTGTGCCAGCACATCCAACTGGTTGCCACGCGTGCCTTTCGGGAATCGTGCTCTCGCGAGCGCGATATGTCCTTTCAGCACCAGCGTAAAGTCGCGTTTGACCTGCGCCGGAATAGCTTTCTCATCGCCAATCCACACCGTCCGCGTGATGTCTGTCGTGCCGTCGAGGTACTGCCCGCCGCTGTCCAACAGCAGCACGCCGTTGCCCTCAATCTTCGCGCAGGCATCAGGCTCCGCATGGTAGTGCACAATCGCGCCGTTGCCTTTCCATCCGGCAATCGTGCAGAAACTCTCGTCCGTGAAATTCTTGCCCAACGCGCGAAACTCGTGCAGTTTCTCCGCTATCGTTATCTCAGTCTGCGGCGTCTTGAACGCCTCTTTTTCCAGCCACATGAAGAACCGCGTCAACGCTACGGCATCCACTTTCATCGCTTCGCGTTCGCCGTTCAGTTCCACCTCGTTCTTAATGGACATCATCACCTGCAACGGGCTCGGCGACACGTTCACTTTGCGCGTTATGGCGGGATTGATAGCCTCGTACAGCGCTTCGTTCACGCGGTTACCGTCAAACAGCACGCCGCTTGCCTTCAAACCGTTCAGGTAACTGAACACTTCATCATAGCCGCGCAGCGTTATTCCCTTCGCCTTCAGCACCTTCGCATTAGCCTTATCCACCTTACGCGGGTCAACGAACAGCGTGCAACGCTCCTTCTCCACCACCACGTATGCAATCACGCAAGGCGTGTAATCCACGTCTTTCCCGCGGATGTTCAGCAGCCAGCCAATCTCGTCCAGTTCCGCCACCACGTCGCAGCGTTTCTCCGCGAGTGCTTCACGGACGCGGCGCAGTTTCGATTCCACGCTCTCGCCGGCATACTTGTCCTCGTACTCATACAGCGCCGTCAGCGGTATGTCGGGGCGGTTCTCCGTCCAAATCGGACGAATCAAATCCACCGATTTGAGCGCCAGTCCGCCGTCCTCCAGTTCCTCGCGGAGCTTCTTATAGCCGTTCACCGAATACATCTCCGGATTCACTCCCACTAACAGACTTTCCGCTTTCCACTTTCCGCTTTCAGCTTTCAGCCAGTCCGCGATGCTCGGGCAATCCACATCCGACTCGCGCATCAGCTCCACGCTTGTCCCTTGCAGTTCCGCTTCCGCCTGCAGGTAATAGCGGCTGTCCGTCCACAATAGCGCTCGGTCAAGCGTCACGACCGCCGTTCCCGTTTCGCCGAGGAAACCTGTTATCCAACTCATCTCCATCCAATGCGGAGCCATGTATTCCGACGCGTGGGGGTCTGTGCCGGGCACGATGTACGCCGACAAACCTTGCTCACGCATCAAGCCCCGAAGGGCACTAATTCTCTCTAAAACTGTCATAAGGCTTCAAAATTTGGCGGCAAAATTACAAAAAATCTTTGATAAATGCAAAAAAATATGCAATAAATTTGCATAATTCAAAAAAAAAGTGTACTTTTGCGGGTTGGAATTGTGTTCGCACGTTCCGATATGAAAAACTATGGCGGAGACGAACCTCATATTTCGCAGTTTTGCGAGTGGCAGTAGTGGCAATTGCTACTACCTCGGCACGAAGTATTCGGGCATCCTTATTGATGCCGGAATTTCTGCGCGCACCATTCAGAAGCACCTCCGCGAAATGGACCTTGATTTCCGCAATATTATGGCGGTGCTTGTCACGCACGACCATGCCGACCACATCCGCGCCGTCGGTACGTTGGGCGAAAAGGTGCACCTCCCGATTTACGCTACGCCGCTCATTCACAGCGGCATAGACAAGAACTACGGCGTCAAAGAGAAGCTCAAGACCTCCCGCCGGTTCTTCGAGAAAGAGACCGAATGGGATCTCAACGGCATGATTATCAACACCTTCCCCATCGCGCATGATTCCACCGAGTGCGTCGGCTATGTCATCGATTATATGGATCAGCGCTTCATGATTGCCACGGACTGCGGCTCGCCCAACGCCACGATGGCAGAGTGCATCCGCACGACCAACCACCTCGTTATCGAGGCGAATCATGACGAGCAACTGCTGCTCAACGGTCTCTACCCGACCTACCTCAAGGAGCGTATTCTATCGCCCAAAGGCCATCAGAGCAACGCCACCTGCGCCGAACTGCTGCGCAACAACTGGCACGACGGGCTCAAGAACGTCTTCCTTTGCCACCTCTCGCAGGAGAACAACGACCCGACGGTTGCTTATGCCACCGTACGCGACGCCCTCGAGGACGTGTTCCTCAAGCCGCTCAGCCGCACCAACGCGAGTCCCGTCTATGAACTTACAGACACGCCCATTAAAGAATAAAACTTATCGTCAGTTATGGACAGATTAGTCATCATACCAACCTACAACGAAAAAGAGAACATCGAGGCGATTATCCGCGCCGTGATGGCTCTGCCGTTGGAATTTCACATCCTCATCATCGACGACGGCTCGCCCGACGGCACGGCTGACATCGTCAAGGGGCTGCAGAAAAAGGAGTTCAAGGACAAGCTCTTCCTCGTTGAGCGCGCCGGCAAACAAGGGCTCGGCACCGCGTACATCTGCGGATTCAAGTGGGCGATTGAACACAAGTACGACTACATCTTCGAAATGGATGCCGACTTCTCGCACAACCCGCAAGATCTGCTCAAGCTCTACGACGCCTGCGCAAACCAGGGCGCGGATGTCGCTATCGGAAGCCGCTACGTCAGCGGCGTCAACGTCGTCAACTGGCCGATGGGACGCGTGCTCATGTCCTATTTCGCCTCCAAATACGTCCGCTTCGTGCTTGGCATGAACATCCACGACACCACTGCCGGATTCAAATGCTACCGCCGCGAAGTGCTCGAAACCATCGAACTGGACAAGATCCGCTTCAAAGGCTACGCTTTCCAGATTGAGATGAAGTTCACCGCCTACAAGTGCGGATTCAACATCGTTGAGGTGCCGATTATCTTCATCAACCGTGTCCTTGGCACCAGCAAAATGTCCGGCGGCATCTTCTCCGAAGCGCTGCTCGGCGTTATTCGTCTGAAGGTTTCCTCCTGGACACGCAAATACCCGATGAAAAAATTAGAAATCAACACCCCGTCCTAATCCCGCAGAGATATATGAAGTCACACCTTATATATATATGTATCGCTCTCGCAGCAGTTCTTTCAGCCTGCACAAAAGGCGAAACATATGACGACACCCCCGAACCCGTACGTTACGAATACGGTTTGCCTATTGACTCGTTCCGCGTAGACACAGGCTTCGTCAAACAGGGCGAAACCCTCGGAGGTATTCTCGGCCGTCTCGGCGCTGACCGCAAGCAACTCGCACAACTGGCTACCTTGCCCTGCACCGAGTTTGATGTCCGCAGCCTTCGTCCCGGAAAGGAATACCTGGGCTTGCATCAGACTGACACAGCAGGCGTCGAGCACCTCTGCTACTGGATTTACAAGGCTTCCTCACGCGAAGTAACCGTACTCCATTTGACGGACTCCATGCACGCCGAGCACCATAAGAAACCGCTGCGTTATGAGGCGAAAAGCGCCTGCGTCGGCATCGAATCCAGTCTCTGGAACGCCATGGTCGGCAACGATTTGCCCGTCGAACTCGCGCTCGAACTCAGCGAAATATACGCGTGGACTATTGACTTCTTCGGCCTCCAGAAGGGCGACTCCGTCAGGGTTTACTTCGACGAGATTTACGTGGATTCCACACGCGTCGGCATCGGCCAGATTTACGCCTGCAACTTCTACCACGCACGCAAGTGGCAAGAGGCGTTCTACTTCGAAGCGGGCGAACTCCACACCTATTTCGACGGCGACGGCAAGAGCCTCCGCAAGTCTTTCCTTAAGGCGCCGCTGAACTACAAGCGCATTTCCTCGCACTTCAGTTACGCCCGCAAACACCCTGTCTTCAAGATTGTCCGCCCGCATACCGGCGTGGACTATGCGGCACCGACCGGCACGCCCGTGGTCTCCATAGGCGATGGCGTGGTCATCGAGAAAGCCTACAAGGGACAGGCGGGAAACATGGTCAAAATCAAGCATAATTCGACATACACCACCGCCTACTTGCACCTCAGCAAGTACGGCAAAGGCATTGCTGTCGGCTCGCACGTCAGTCAGGGACAGGTTATCGGCTACGTCGGTGCTACTGGCGCGGCTACAGGGCCGCACCTCGACTTCCGTGTTTGGAAGAACGGCACACCTGTGGATCCCTTGAAACTCGAGAGTCCGCCCGCAGACCCTGTGCCCGCCAAGTACCGTGCCGAGTTTGACAGCGTAGTCAACGTTATGCGCACGCACTTGTAAACCATGACACGCTCCCGATTGCTCTATATATGCGCCCTGCTGATGCTCATCTCCGCCTGCAACAAGGCGAAACACGCGCAGGAATTTGACTTGGACGAGCCTTTTCGGGACGGAGATTTGGTCTTGCGGTGCGGATGGGGAGCGGAAAGCCGTTTGGTCACGCACTTCAGCAGAGCCATGTACTCGCACATTGGCATTTTGCTCTTTGACAGCCTTAAAAACACGTGGATGGTCGTACACGCCGTGCCCGGAGAAGCGCCGCATGGCGAACCCGAATACCTTAAGTACGAACCCGCAACGGAGTTCTTTTCGCCGCTCAGGGCGCAATGCGGAGCATGGATGCGCATCGACTGCTCCGACGAACAGGCAGCACGCGCGGCAAAATACTGCCTCGCCAAACAACGGGAAAAAACGGTATTTGACCACGATTACCTCTTGCAGGACTCCACGCAGCTTTATTGCTGCGAACTGGTCTGGCTCGCGTACCGCCACGAAGGAATGGACATCAGTAGCGGCAACCGGCACGCCGTGCCGAGTTTCTGTTCTACAGAATATGAAGGAATTTTTCCGTCAGATATAGAGAACGGAAATAAAAAACTATTTATTAACTCTTTAAAATTTAAATGTTATGAAAAAAATTAAATTTTTGGGCCTTGCCCTCATCGCGCTCGCATTTGCTGCCTGCACATCCTCCAACACTCCCGAAGGAGCAACACAGGACATGCTGACCCAACTCAAGAAGGGCAACTACGAGAAGATCGTTGACATGATGTACTTCTCGAAAGAGCTCTCCAAAGATGACAAAGCACAGATGGTAGCTCTCTTCCAGGGAAAAGTTCAGCCCGAAATCAACAAGCACGAAGGTATTGCTTCGTTCGAAATCGGTGAAGTTACCATGGCTGAAGACGGAGAGCACGCAACCGTTGCTTACACCATCAACTACGGTGATGGCACATCCAAACCCTCAAAGAACGAGGTTATCAAAGTGGATGGCAAATGGATGAATGACGCCGGCAAATAAAATCGGCTAATGCCAATGGCAAATAACGCTTGTAAACAGCACCTCTCAACCATATATGCACGAGCCAAACGTATGTGATACGTATGTGATTCGTATGTGATTCGTATGTGATAAAGGAGACAATAGCCTAAGAAAAGCCAAAAGAAAGAGTGTGCCCGATGGACACACTCTTTCTTTACCAACCTTTCAGCGCTTACCAGCCGCCTAAACGCTCGCCGGGAACGCGCGGAGGAGCGCCTGCCATACCATGCGTACCGGAACCTGCCAACGGGAAATCATCCATTACAGGAGTGCCAAGCACGCCCTGACATATCTCAGTTATGGGAATTACGTATATCTTTTTGCTATTCATCATCGTTTACCTCCTTATTGTACACGTTTGCCGGTGGCATCATAAATAGCGCCTTCGCGTTGAATGTACAGCACACCGTTAATCAGTTGCTTGCGGACATTTGTTGCCTTCGCGCCCTTGTTCTTCAGAGCAGTTGTAATCTCTTCCTGCTCTTGCTCTTGCTCTTCTTCCTGTTCCTCTACCAACTCTTGTGCTACAATGCGCAGACCATAGCCGTTGGTAGTGCCTTTCGACAGATCCAGTGCATATTCCGAAACAGACAGATTCCAGATAGCCTCACCTGCCTCGTTGGTCAGGTAAATCTCGGCTGCTTCCGGTGCACCTGCTACGGAAATCATGTACATGCCGGCCTCCGGAGCATACAAACCGATTGCAAAGTCCGCCGTATTATCCACCAGCGGCAGTTCGGCGTCGCAGAGCTGCATGCCGTACGCGTTGCACCACAGTTGTGCACGCTTGGCCTCTGACGGATTACCGTACTTGCTGAGGTCGTGACCAATTTCATACGTATCAGTCGCTTCCTCACTTGCGGATACGAACAGACGGTCTGCGGCTTTCTCGGCTCCGTTTGCGGTCAGTTCCAACGTGAACTCGCTTACCGTACGCGGAGTGCGTTCTGCTACGCGCAATGCTTTGGAAGCGTTGGTCTCGCGCAAGTTGAGAGTTCCGACATTGGCATCTTTAACCTGAACAAAGAACGCCGAACCTACTGCAAACTTCACAGCACCTGCGGTATAAGCAGTATAGGCATTATCCTTGTGGTCGTACAATTGCACCTTGAAGTCAGAAGCAACATCCAGATCACGGATAGCCAGATTACCATTACCTAACGCATTGAAACCACGGGTCTCGCTTTCGCCTTCGGTTACCTGCAACGGCAGTACTTTGCTTGCGATAACAGGAGCACCGGCTCTCTTGTGGAAACGGTAAAGCGGGGCTGTATTGTTAATGGTGATGGTGTAGCACTGGTTCGGATACAACACACCGCGATATTTCTTCCAGCTGTACTGACCGGCAGCGCGCAAGTCCTCATAGTGCGCCATGATCGCGTAATGCGTCTCTACCTTCAGGCTGTTGTTCCATGCGTTGTCCTGATAGCGGCTGATACCGGTGGAGCCATCCACTTCGAACGGAACGGTAAAGTCGTACCATCCCGGCGAGCACTTGCCGGATTGGTCAAGTACAAGGTCAAAGTATGCATCGCCGTCCACAATCAGAGACTCGGCATGTTTCACTTCGCCGGACTTGGCTGCGTACGTATTGTCGCCGATAGCAGCTTCAATATAGAAGTTCTTAACCTCAAAGGAACTCTTGTTGGTCTCGAAACTACCCCCCTGCTTAACGGTCAAGTCACCGTATTCGCTGCGCTTGAACTGGTCGTAACCGTTCTCCGTGATAGTTACCGAACCACCCTCACCGATTGTGAGGCTGCCACCCTTCTCAATAGTAAGTGAAGCAACGGTAACAGATGTGCTGACAACCACATTCTTTTGCACAATAACGATATCTGTTTCACTCGGAGCATTATCCTTGTTCCAGTTCTCACCGGCAGTCCAAGCGCCTTCGTTCTTCTCTTCTTCGAAGATATAAATATCGTTGTTCTTGAGCATTGGGTAAACTTTGCCCTTTGTATCAGCAGTAAGGTGCGCGTGACCATAAGTCGCGGGGACAGCCTCAGGCGCCATTTCGTAGCGACCAAGAATCTCGTCATTGCTATTGCGCGGAAGTGTTCCCTTGCCGCCCTGTTTCTCATAAACGCGAACCTTACCGTCGTTGAATGTACCGCCGTCAATAGTAGTAGTTGCAGGCAGACCAAGTTCAGCCTCGCCGAGAATGGTTCCGTCGTTGATAGCTACTGCACCTTCCACTTGCTCTACGCCGTCTTTGAGATAAGCAACCGCCATCTTCTCACCGTTCTTGAGCGTAATTTGCGTGCCGTTGATGGTAACGCTGTTGTCCTTGGTACCAAGGTCGATGGTCGGTTTACCGGCA
This sequence comes from Paludibacteraceae bacterium, assembly GCA_905233925.1. Classification (GTDB taxonomy): domain Bacteria; phylum Bacteroidota; class Bacteroidia; order Bacteroidales; family Paludibacteraceae; genus Colicola. Next base: position 6,577 of record CAJOFV010000019.1, on the reverse strand, counting down.
GCTCCGTTCGGATTCAGTACGGCGGAAGCCTCACTCAACCAACTGTCTTCAATTACCAAAGCGGTTGTGCTGTTCGCGTCAAGTGAGATAGCCGATGCATCACCGATAACATTCAGGCCATTCGTGCCACGGGCATGAACGGTCAGTGTGCCGTCTTTTGCGGTCAGCACAGTACCAATTGCGGTGATTTCTGTGTTGGACAGATAGATATCCGCGTTACCGCTGATAGCGATAGCAGGCTGAATGGCCGTGGAAGCAACAGGATGATAGCCTGTGAACCACAGTTTTTTGCCATCCGCATTAATATTCAGCGACTTGGTTGCCGCATCGAAGGTGCGGACATACACATAATCATTACCGCTCTTGGCAAATACGAAGCACGGTGTATAGGCTGTACCGGCTGTTTCTCCGTCTGTGGCGGTGAACGCGGGCACGTTGTAGCCCTTTTGAACATCCAGTTCCCAAGCACGGTGAGCCTTGGCGGCTTCTGTTACACCATATATATATAAGGTGTCGAATAGAGCCTGAGTGCCATAAATGGAGTTGAAACTCGGTGTTGTAACGGCGCGATAAGCAGTACCGTCAGCGGGCTTGTGCTCTGTACCGGTTTGGAAAATGTTGGTTTCGTAGTGCGCCGAAGTAAGCACCACATTCGTTGAGTGCACAGGCACTTTACATTCTGTGCCGTCAAAGGCAGTGAACACAACATGACCTGTCTTGTTGATATCGTTGCAACGTACGCGAACGGTCGCTTCGTCCTGTTGGTCAATGCCAACGCCCGTTGTAATCGTTTCGGTATCTACATAGAATGCGTCATTGTCGGTGGAAACGGTAATATCACCACTCTGTTCGGCACAAGTGCCAAGCGACGAATAATGTATCGTTACAGGTTGCGACTCCTGAAGCGGATGAGTCTCCGTACCAAATGTCAGATTATCAGTAGAAGTAATATACTGCTTCCGGGAAATCTGCAGGTTCTTAATAAATCCGGTAAAGTTACCCTTATATTCTATACGGATATAACGTGTGGTCGGCTTTAATGCTTCATTAAAAGAGACAGTTCCTTCTTTGGTCTGCACAGAAGTATAATCAACACCATCAGCACTTTCGGACAGAATAAATTTATCTGCGGTTAACCTGGCTTCCTTCCATTCATTGATCCATTCAAACTCGACTACCTGTAACTGTGTACTGAAACTAATACGATCAGGCACGCCGGTGAAAGACAAATCGATAGATTTAGTTGACCATTCGAATTCACCGTTACCAGTAATCAAATTTATTAATTTGCTCCAACTTATTCCATCAAATCCGTCTTTCCAGGAACCCAATGCAATACCTTCCGCCTGCGTATAACGAACATAACTTGTGAGGTATTTATCATGCCCTTGTTCGTTGGTACCACACCATGAAGCCTTCGTAGAAGCGATTGTCATATCTTCCATCAAGTCCCCATTCAGCGTTACCGGCAGACATACATTCACTTTCGGACGGATAGTTACTGCCCATGAAACTTGTTCTATGGCGTTATAGTTTTTCGTAGCAGCTTGAGAAACATAAATAGTACAATTGGTAGCACTTTCTACACTGCCGGTTTTCAGTACATTATCATTTACTTGTAACAAATTATTGTTATTTGTACTGATTGTCAGAGCTGCCTTGTTGGTCGATGTAACGAAGTTTGAATAATTGGTATTTTCACGAAGACTATGATTGATATGCCACGTCAATTCAGGATTTGCCTTATTCACATTGACAGTGACTTTGAATGTGACAGAGCCGTAGGTATTACCATCCTCCGGCGTAAATACCACGTCATATTCATTCTCATGCTTACCGGCATCAGGAAGAGTTGCGGGAACTTTCCAACTCAATTGACCTGCAATAACAACTTCGCCCAAACGGACTTCACCGGTTAATTCGGATTCTGCCAAGGTCTGACCATACGTTATATCCTTTGCCGTAACACTCCAATTATCAGGCTTTGCGCCGCAGGTTTTAACGTTTTTGGACACAACCGGTGCTGCGTTCCAGTTGTCATTACCATCTTGATGGGCATAAACCGTCACCGTCTTATTTGTTTGTTTCACGATAAGTACATTCCCTTGCATCTCCGCTATTTGAGATTGGCTGGCGTCGATGGTATAATAAACGTTCAGTCCATCTACATGCGAAGTCGCAACGGCGTCAAATACTGTTCCGGATATATACTCATCATCCTCATCCAAGTTCCAAGTGATGGTTTGGTCTATCGGATTAATGGGTACATTGACGAAGCAATTATCCGGTTTTTCAAAGCGTGTTTCATCCAAAGGCGTAAATACAGCCTCGCAAGAGTTTCCTGCGCCGGGAGCAAGCGAACCATTTTTCCATGAGAAAGTACCAGCAACAGTATAGCCATTCCAAGTGACCGCTCCGCCGGAGAAGTTCGAATTGGAGATAGTTTGATGATAACTAATTGCACTTGCTGCCGGCAATGTCGTTACAGAAGGTTTAATCTTCTTAACCGTTACTTTGAATGAAACGGGGTCACTTTGCGCATACAAGGCGCTTTGCTGAGCCCTAGCAGAAATTGTATATTCGCCACAATCGGTTGCAGAAAATATATTTCCGGTTCCGATTGTTGCTTTGGAACTGTTCGCGCTTGTTACAGTATAGGAAACAACGCCATCCCCGACTTGCGATTTAATCAGATCATCCAAATCAAGCTGTGAAGCAGCGACATTATCTTTTACTTTGACAAACACTTCGCCGTTATTCATTGTAATTGAAGACGGATGGCGAATTACGTTGATGGTAATATTGCCGCTATAATCTCCGGATGCTGCATGACAGTTATTCACAGCAGAGATTTTTGCCTTTACGTAGTAAGTGCCAACTTTTGTAGCATTGAAATAGTTATTACTAACATTTGCATCCGTAGTTGCATTAAGTCCCGTTTCTGCGGATCTGTAGTACGACAAAGAACTATAGAAATGGCTATCATTATCCGGCACCGTAAAGCAATCCGAAGTATTCAGTTGCAGTTTCTCATCATTGGCAATATTGTCCTTGTCAATAGTAACATAGATAGTTTTTTCCTCTGACGATGCTCCCGGGTTATTAGGAGTGATTGTATATGTAACCTCAATGGTTGTTATTTGAGGCTTGCAAGTAGAGTACTTCGAACTAACCGTACTGGTAAATTTAATTTCCACTCCCGTAGATGAAGATGAGATAGTAGTCAAAGACTTATCATAGTCATTCCCTAAACCGCTCTTACTCTGATTTACTGTATGTCCTTTTCCATCGTCAATATACAGAGTTGCCGCATAAGAATTGGACGCTACGACGCGCACACTTTGAATAGCAAGTGTTAACCCTCCATTTAGCGTCCATTTTAAGTTTCCACTAACAGATTTACCTTTATCGAGCGTCGCCAATTCTATACCGGTTACACTACCCAATATATTTTTTGTATAACTTATTGAAGAACTCTCAAATCGGAATGATACATGATTGCCTCCCAATGTTACCACATTATTGGACAATTTATTATTAAATCCACTACCACTGACAGAGACTGTATTTCCCCACGCATTACTATTCCATGCTCCGAGGGTGAGTGTGGTAAGGATGAGAAGTGTTTTAATTACTTTGTAGATTTGTTTCATCTTTTTTGTCCTTTCTTCTAAATGGTTTGTTGTCCGCGTTTCGGGCAACGGGTGACCGTTTGTCACCAAATTATGTTTAGCTTTTACTTTAACTGCTTGATGTTGTTAATTTTGCGTTGTTTTTCCTTAATTATCGGCATTGTTTTGGTTGTTTAATTATTAAAAATTGCCGATTTTTAAGATTGGGCGTAGTATTTGTCATCTTTTCAGCCCGAAAAACGGCGCAAAATTAATATATCTCCGCGAATTGTGCAAATTTTCGAGCCCAAAAACGCATTATTAATAACAGGGGGCAACTCTTTCGTAAAAAAACGCACTTTTTATGTTATAAAACATATTTTCGGAAATTGTAAGGTCGATTTAGCAAAAAGGGAACACCTATAAGGTGTTAGGAGAAAAATGGCGCATTTTTTTGTGTTTTTCGTCGCTAAAATTTGTGGGAACAGAAAAAAAGCAGTACCTTTGCGGCCGATTTCGGTGGAAATCACTACCAAACCCAAGCCGCGATGGTGGAATCGGTAGACACGAAGGACTTAAAATCCTTTGGCCAGTGATGGCTGTGTGGGTTCAAGTCCCACTCGCGGTACGAAATGAAGCAAAGAGCAAGCTCAAAGGCTTGCTCTTTCGCATAAATACACTCTTTGCGTGGAATCGCAGATTAGTCGATTGTTCTGCCGAGCGTGTCGTAGGTTCTGCCGTCACGGAGAATGAGGATGTGCCCATCCTTGAAAATCATACGTGCAGGCTTGTCCGAAGGCTGCGAAACGGACTCAATCGCCAGAGTCGGTCTCGTATATGAGAACTGAACGGTCGAACCAAAATACGTCGTACATTCACCGACTATACGATCCGGATGCGTATCTTCCGAGCAGCCGCAGTCGGCATAATCAACCAAGATTTCACCATCCACGATATACCAAACCGCATGAACCCAGTTATTGGCATCAATGAGTGTCAAGTAACACGGGATAAGCACATTACCGTAGCGCCCAAGCGACGCGCTGAAGGTAAAGTCCTCTTCCGTGTCATTAACGGGATATATTCCTGCCGCCACTTCCGATGTAGGCGTATAGAAGCCCAACTGCATCGCAGCACGCAGTCCGTTGACATCCGCATCGCGCTGGAAAAGGTAAATATCCAGAACGCCGTCCTTGCTGACAGTTTCATCCTTCCAGACAATGCTATCAAAGGCTGCAGTTATCGTGGCTTTTTCTTTCTGCTCATCAATATAAGGCTTGTCCTTCGGGTCAATTTCTTCCGTTTCTTCCGGATAATTGATGAGATGCGGTGCCTGCGTGAGTTTGAACGAATACTCGCTGCCTATTTCGTCAATCATGAGCATGGAGTATGTCCATTTGCCGTTTCCTTCATCCGTGAGCGTAAGCATAACACTCGTGAACACATAGGGCTGTCCGCCGAAGAAATAGGCGTTGAAGTCCTCCTGATTCTGGAAGAGTGCTACGCCGGAGAGTTGTCCTTTGTCAAGGGTGTAGGTGCCGGCAGTCAGTTTCATCGAATCGGAGAGCATGAGGTCGAGCAGCACATTCGGATAACCATTCGCCGCGTCACTGAAGAAATTGAACGTGTAAGGATGTTTGTTGTTTTCCTTGTCGGCTTCTTCGCGCATGTAGGCAATGACTACGGAGTCAATGTCAAGCGTCACAATCTCCGGCTCTTTGGGCTCATCTTCGGGCACATAGAGGTTATTGTATGACTTGACGTTGATATTCACCTTCGTGCCGTTATAGGATGTTGCCTGTCCGGTAACGAAGATTGTGTCGGTCTTTGTGTTATAAGCGACGGTGAGACTGCCGCTGACAAAGTAATACGGCGTATATTGTCCCCAGTTATCCTTGTCGCCACGTACTGCCAGATAGCAGGGGTCATCGTTCTGCGAGCCGAGGTATCCGTCCGAGGCAGTAAGCGTATTGATACTGCCGCTCTCGTTAATGGGATATGTGCCGGCCGGCCAAGCCAGTTCGTCAGAACGGAGATCCAGTTCAATCCAGTCGTATGTTTCGTTCGCCATCTCGTTGAGCGTTATGTTGACATAGCCTGTCTGTTTCTGTTTGAAGCTGACAACATCGCCCACGAAGTTGATGGTGGTGGCAGTAGTCGGTTCAAAACGATACGGATCAGGCTCGGGGTCGGGCGTGCCGTCTTCGGAGTATGCGAAGTCGAAGGCAACGATATCATAGGTGTATGTTGTGCCTGCCCGTGCCGCCTGGATACTACCGCTCAAGGTGCAGGTTGTTTCGTTCTTCTTGACAATCTTCAGCGTGATGGTATGCGTATCCTCGGGGTAGTACCACATATTCACCGGATTGTCATTGGCTTTGGTCTTATGCACAAAACTGCTGACATACGCAATCGTTTTGTCCTCCGTGCTAAATGAGCCGATGACAGAGTTGGTTTTTGGCCATACGTCAAACGCCACTTCGTATTCGCCGGAAGAGGTGTGTGCATTGACCGTGACGAAGTAATTGGTTTTATCCACCGTCACATCCTGCACCGTCACTTTGGTTGCGGTCAGATTGAATGCAGCAGCGGCATCCACTACCGCTGCGGCAAAGAGAACCGCTATAATGGTTATGCGTTTCATATTACTTCACTACTTGTCCCTGAAGGGTATAAAGAGTTCCGTTCTTCTCGATGTACATGACACCATTGCGCATTACCTTGCGCAGCGGCTGTTCGCCGACAAAAGCGTCAATAGCGGAAGCCACACCGTAACTGAAGTCGATTGCTTTGAGAACGTACGTTTTGCCGCCTTCCGAGAGAATATTGGCAGAGAGGGTATATGTATTTCCGCTCTTCTTTACAACATACGCCTTCGAGCCGCTGGCTGCATAATCGTCGTTCACGCCGCGCGAAACCTTCGTCCATGCGCTCAGCGTGCCACCATAGCTGTGCGTGCCTTCAAA
>CAJOFV010000018.1 GCA_905233925.1 Paludibacteraceae bacterium | reverse complement strand
GTTGCGGCGCTTGTGCGGCTGCATGTAAGAACGGAAGTGCCATGCTCTTCGTGGCAGCGAAGGTTTCGCAACTCGCCCTGCTCCCGCAAGGTAAAGTCGAGGCTGCACAGCGTGCGAAGAACATGCTTGCCAAGATGGACGAACTCGGTTTCGGTAACTGCACCAACACCGGCGCTTGCGCCGCTGAGTGCCCGAAACAGGTTAGCCTGGCGAACATCGCCCGCCTGAACCGCGAGTTCATCTGCGCGAAGTTCAACGACTAAAACAACAGCCTGACGGCTGAGATACCGCCCGGAGGCGGCTGATTACCGCTTCCGGAGCACAATAGAATTGTTAAATATAGGAAACCATGAAAAAGTTATTCCTTCTTCTGTTTGTTTCATGCACCATGTCGGCCTTTGCGGCTGAACAGATTACGGTGGCGGAGTTCCTCACAAAAGCGGATCAGACCACGGATTATCGCCTGGTGGGCGAAGTGCAGAATATCAAAAACACGACGTACGGCAATTTCTACTTAAAGGACGAAACAGGCTCGATTTATATCTTCGGTTTGCTGGACACAGAGGGCAAGTCAAAGAATTTTGCTTCGTTAGGCATAGCAGAGGGCGATATCGTGACCCTGGAGGGAAAGTATTCGCTCTATAATAGTAGCCCGCAAATTGCCAGCGCACAGTATATCTCGCACACGAAAGGAATGTGGGTTCCCGTGCCGAAGACCATCGCCGAGATTATCGCGCTCAACGACGGCAAACGATACATTGTTACAGGTGCTGTTACGGAAATTGTCAGTGAGGCGTACGGCAATTTCTACATGCAGGATGAGTCGGGCGAGACCAAAGTGCTGGTTTACGGCATGACCAAAGACGAGAACGATATGGCCATCGTCTTTGCGAACCTGGGGCTCGAAGTGGGCGATTCGGTCACGCTGTCGGGCGTGTATGAGTTATACGGCTCTACGCCGGAACTCACCAGTCCCAAGTATATCAGCCACAAACACATGGGAGAACCGGCAGAGCTTGTGACCGTGGATTTTGCAACGGACTTTGCCGACGGCTGGGATGACTGGATCGGGAAGAGCGTGAAGTTCACCAACGATTTTTATGTCAACAGTACCTATCTGAACGAAGTGGCGTATATGCGTCTGCGCGCGCCGGAAGAGTACGGCGAGGAAGGCACAGAGGAATATACCAAAGCGGAGACACATAATACATGGGCAACGTGCACGTTGACAGGCCTGACCTACAAGGAAAGTGCGCGTTCGGGCACAGTGCTGCGCGGACTGGAGGCGAAAGTTACTTCGGCAAACAACCTGCAGGCGTTGAATACTCCGGAAATAGAGTATAATGAGTTACCCACGGTGCGCCCGAACTTGGGCAAAGCCGACTTGGTGGTGTGTGCTGCGAATATTGAGAACTTCTTCGTGACGCTTGACATCGGCTACAGCGGCATTGCCAAGGACGAGGAGCAACTGGAAGTGCAAACGACAAAGATTGTCAAGGCATTGCACCACATGAACGCGGATATTTACGCGCTCTGTGAAGTGGAAGAAGGCCCTGCTGCGGCTACAGCACTGGTGGATGGGCTGAACATATTGGCGGGCGGAGAACGCTATGCTTGGATTGACCAGGGTTATCCGACCTACAAGGCCATTATGATTTGCTACATCTACCGCAAGGACAAAGTCAAACCCTACGGCACGTACATGACGCCGTATTCCTATAACACGGCGATGAAGTACCGCGAGGCGATTCAATGCTTCGAGGACTTGGAGAGCCACGAACGTTTCAACCTGTCGCTGAACCACTTCTTTGCCAAGGTCAGCAAAACGGACGAGGACAGACAGGAAAACATGAAGAAACTGATTGAGCAACTGGTTACTGCGGAGAAAGTGGATCCGGATGTGCTTGTGGTCGGCGATTTGAACGGCTACACGAACGAGGAGTCGAACCTCCTGCTTACACGCGACAGGAAATATGTGGATCTGCTGATGAAGTATGACCCGCAGGGATATAGCTATATATATGGCGGCCAGGTTGGCTATTTGGACCACGCGTTCGCTACTTCTACCATGGCAAAGCAGGTGACGAAAGCGCTGCCTTATCATCTCAATGCGGACACAAAATACAGTTATGAGTATAAGTATGGCAACACCACGATGTACCGCTACGCCGACCACGACCCGATTCTTATCGGCCTGCGACTGGGAGACAAGCCTGATCCTGACCCGGATCCTGACCCTGACCCCATAGAAGGATTGAACGACGTGCAGACTGTAACGCCGCAGGTGCTTAAGGTGGTGATGAACGGACACCTATATATAATTAATAATGGCATCCGTTACACGGTCACCGGTCAAAGGGTGGAGTAAATGCGAAAACGCGAAAATGCGAAAATGAATAAATGAGAAAATAATTAAATGAGAAAATAACATGAAATCTTGTTCAGATTATCGTGCCCAGGCACGTGAGACCTTGGATGGTCATTGGAATGAAACCGCTTTGATGGCGTTGGTGTTTATGGCAATTATGTCCTTGTTTATCGGAATAAGCGTTTATACCGCAGTTGCAGCCGAGTTCGGGATGATGATGTCGCCTCAGGTAACAATGATGACAGACGCGTTTAATACGGTTGCATCGCTTCTCTTGACAGGCCCGTTGGAGTTCGCAATGCTCGCCGCCTTGCTGCTACTGAAACGTAACAAACTTGAGGAATCGCCGACTGGAGCGATGTTTACGTGCTTTACTGGAAACTACGGACGTTATGTCGTAGCGATGGTTCTGGAGACGATTGTGCTGGTTTTGCTGTTATTCCCGACCCTCGGTATAGGAACAATTATTTTCTCGTACGCATATAGAATGGTTCCTTATCTGCTGCATGATTATCCCGAATTGAGTCCGCGGGAAGCGCTGAAACTCAGCCGCGAAATGATGCGGGGATATAAATGGGACTTGTTTGTGCTTGACTTCTCGTTCATCGGCTGGCTCTTCTTGGCGATTTTGAGTATGGGAATAGGAATGTTCTGGCTGATGCCGTACATGTACACTGCCGGAGCGCACTTCTACGATGACCTCAAAGACGAGAGACTTGAGGACAGCGAAGAAGAGGTGCAAGAAGTGCAGAGTCTATAAAAAAACATAAAAAAGGCTCAAAGTTGCTCAAAAAAAGCCGATTTAAGGCGTAAAAAGTGCTTTTTTTTGAAAAAAATGCAGAAATATTTTGCAGTATCAAAAAAAAGCAGTACTTTTGCAGCCGCTTTTCGAAAAATGGTCAAATTGTAAATGACTAAATGAGAAAATGCAATGGTCCATTAGCTCAACTGAATAGAGTACCACACTACGGATGTGGGGGTTGCAGGTTTGAATCCTGCATGGATCACAATACGAAACGGAAAACGCGTCTGAAAGTTTACTTTCAAACGCGTTTTTTGTTTTGGATTGTAAGATGTCACACCGAAGGGTGACGGATTACGCAGAAATCCTGCATGTGATTTCACGTATCACACCTCCCAAATCCTGCATATGAACTTCATTTTGACGGATTTTTGACGGAATTACATCTTTTTTTAAGAAAAAAAGACTAATTATTTGCATGTTTGGTATAATTGTTGTACTTTTGCAGGCTGAATCGTTATGTTGAGGATAAAACGCGGCATATTGACCCTTGTTGGCACGCTTTTTGCGGTGTGCTTAATAGCGCAGAACAATACGTCCTCGCCTTTCTCGTGCTATGGATTGGGCGACATCAACGACAACGTTCCCAATACTTATCGCGCGATGGGTGGAATAGGAATAGGCATGCGCAACCACAAGGTCATTAACCCTTCGCAACCCGCCTCGTTCACTGCCTGCGACAGTCTGACCTTTATGTTCGACCTTGCTGCAGACCTGCTCTGGACAAACTACGGCGACGACGAGGGGCGCAAGAACAAAATAAACGGAAACCTCGAATATATAACGCTGCAATTCCCGCTGTACAAGCGATACATAGCGTTTAGCGCGGGTCTGCTGCCGTTCAGTAGTGTGGGGTATAACATCTCCCTGTCGGACTCTATCAACTCCGATTATCACTACACAACCAACTTTTACGGTAACGGCGGAATAAGCGAAGTATATGGCGGTTTGAGTGTCAACTTGTTTGATTGGGTCGCGCTCGGAGCAAACATCTATTACATGTTCGGCGATGTAGCCAATTCGCGCGGTGTCACATTTACCGAATCCGAGGTGAAAACGGTGCTGCAGGCGTCCGAGACATCCGTCAGTTCCGTTCGTTTCCGCGAAGGACTGCAGTTCTTCCACACATTCGGAAAGCACTCGTTTGTCCTCGGCGGAATATTCGAGGACCAGCGTACATTGAAAAGCGATTATACCGTTGCAGAGTCCACGCAGTTGGACACGGTTTGGGTGGCGGAGGATATAGCGGACGTGCCGATGATGTTCGGCGTAGGAGCGTCCTATACCTTTGACAACCGCCTGACGGTCGGGTTCGACTACGCACGGGCGTACTGGTCAAAAGTCAGCGCGTTTGAGAATATTGACGAATTGCGTGACCGTAACCGCTACGCCTTCGGCGCTGAATACCGCCATAATCCGCTTGGGCGCAACTATGCGGAGCGGATGTTCTGGCGCATAGGCTGCAACTTGGCGGATTCGTATGTGAAGAAAGTCAAGAACCCGGATTTTATGGTCAGCATCGGCATGGGCTTCCCGCTCAGAAACACCGGTACGGTGTTCAATGTGACCTTTGAATACGGTCATCGCGGACCTGCTGCATCGCTGAAAGAAAACTATTTGCGGATGACCTTTAACGCCGCCATCGCAGAGAACTGGTTCTTCAAACGGAGATTGTAAATACAAACTAATAAAACAATACGATTATGAAATTCAAATCATTGATTATTATTGCGCTCTGTGCAGCTATTCCTGCACTTGCTTGCGCAAAGAAACCCAAAGTAGAGGCACAGCCTCAACCTGAGGAAACTCCCGCCGTTCAGGAAGAGGAGCCCGCGATTACGGAAGAGTGCGTCATGAACACCTCTCTCTTCAACGAGAGCGTGAAGAACAAACAGTTCAAAGAGGCGTACGAGCCCTGGTTGTCGGTTTATACCACGTGCCCGAACTACAACAAAGCTATTTACACTGCCGGTGCGAAAATCATCGACTACTTGTACGCCAACACGACGGACGAAGCCGAGAAAGAGCGTCTGCGCAATCTCGCTATCGAACTGTGTGACAAACGAATCAAGTATTTCGGTGACGACAAGCAATATCCGAAGGCATATATTCTGGGTCTAAAGGGCGTTGAATACTGCAAGTACTTCGAGAATGACGAAACGAAGGAGCGCGCTTATCCGTGGCTCAAAGAGTCCGTGAACGGAATGGCCGAAAAGTCGCAAGTGTCCGTACTGACGAAGCTCGCAGAGGTAAGTTACGCGATGTACAAATCCAATCCGGAGAAGTACGGAGAGCAGTTTATTGCCGATTATACGCAAGTGAACAACATTCTGCAGAAGATTGGTGATGACCCTGCCAACAAGAACGCCATTACTGCCCGCCAGCAGAAGGAATATGTGGATAACCTGTTCGCCGTTTCCGGTGCTGCCGAGTGCTCGAAGCTCGATGAGATCTTCGCGAAAATGGTAGAGGACAACAAGGGCGTTATGGAAGCGTTGCAGAAAGTGATGAAGCTCTACAAGCGCGTGAACTGCATGGAATCCGACGTTTACTTTGCTGCTGCCGAGGCTGCGCACAAACTTCAGCCGACCGAGGAGTCTGCTGCCGGTTGCGCCAAGATGTGCATGAAGAAAGAGGACTGGAAAGGTGCTATTGAATATTACAACCAGGCCATTGCGCTTATCGACGAGGAAGATGACGACGACAAGGACGATTATCTGTACAACATCGCGTTCATCTACATGGACAAGCTGAAGAACTATCCCGAAGCTCGTCGTAACGCGCGTCAGAGTCTGGAAGTGGTGGCTAATCAGGGACGCTGCTATATTCTTATCGGATGCTGCTATGCAGCAGCTCGTCCGTACAGCGAAGCCGATTATCCTGCTGCCAAAGCGGCTATTCTGAACAAGACCGTTTATTGGGCTGCTGTGGATCAGTTTATAAAAGCCAAATCAGTTGACCCGAGTTGCGCATCGGATGCCGACAAACTGATTTCGGCATATAGCAAGTACTTCCCCACAAAGGAAGAGATGTTTGACCTGCCCAATGAATTAGGCGGAGCAACGTATATTGTAGGCGGATGGATCAATGAGAGAACTACTTGTCGTCCTGCTCGGTAGTTTGCTCTTCCTGACGGCTTGCCGGGGAGATGTCAAGATGACTGCGGACGCGGTCGAAGATCGGGCTTCAATGCCCGGTCTTGACGCGTCTGTTGTCACTACGCTTATCTCGGACTCAGGCATTACCCGTTACCGTATCACCACACAGACGTGGCAAATTTATGACAAGGCGACCCCCGTTTATTGGGAGTTCCCGGACGGAATATACCTCGAGAAGTTCAACGCAGACCTTGATATCGACACATGGCTGCGCTCCGATTACGCCTATTATGACGAGGAGGCACAGGTCTGGGAGTTGCGCGGACATGTCCGTTCGATGAACGCGGACAGCGAATTCTTCGAGACGCCCCAACTCTTCTGGAATCAGAAGACCGAGCGTATTCATTCCGATTCGTCCATTTCCATTACGCGGGAATCGTCAATTATCCAAGGTGTCGGATTCGACTCCAACCAAGAATTAACAAAATACACTATACTTAATCCTACCGGCGTTTTCCCGGTGAAGGAATAAATTACATCCAAATGATACACGGAACACTTTTACAAGGTAAAACAGCACTTATTACCGGTGCAGCACGCGGAATCGGACGAGCTATTGCGCTCCAGTTTGCGGCACAGGGTTGCAGTATTGCATTTACAGACCGCGAATACCGCGAGCAGACCATCAGCACGTTGCATGAGTTGGAACAAATGGGCGTCAAATGCCGTGCGTATGCTTCTGACGCGGCGGACTATGAGGCGGCGCACCGTCTCGCAAAGGAAGTGCTGGAGGAGTTCGGACGCATAGACATCCTGGTCAACAATGCCGGTATAACGCGTGACGCGCTGATGTTGCGCATGACCGAGAAGCAGTGGGACGAGGTGCTGTCTGACAACCTCAAATCGGCGTTCAACAATATTCACGCGGTGGCTCCGATTATGTTGCGCCAGCGCAGCGGCTCGATTATTTCTTTGTCGTCCGTAGTGGGACTGAACGGCAATGTCGGCCAAGCAAACTATGCCGCGTCCAAAGCAGGTATTGTGGCGCTGACCAAAACAACCGCCAAGGAACTGGGCAGCCGCGGAATCCGCGCCAACGCGCTCGCGCCGGGCTTTATCCTGACGAACATGACCGCCTCGCTGCCGAAGGAAACGGTGGATGAGTTTGTGAAGTCCATTCCGATGCATCGCGGCGGCTCGCCGGAAGAGGTGGCGAATGTGGCGCTCTTCCTTGCCTCAGACCTCTCGTCGTATGTCAGCGGCGAAGTTATTCAGGTCAACGGCGCGATGGTGTAACGATAGTGTAAAAAAAAGACCGGCTTAATACCGGCGAATTGAGACAAGGTGGTGCGTATATGTGCCACCTTGTTCTGTTGAATAGATGCCTTGTTCATCGATTTTCTCGACCTTGACGCGGCCGGAGCAATGGATAATCCGCTCGCTGTCCAGAATGATTCCGACGTGTGATATCTTGTCGTCTTCGTGGTCAAAGAACGCCAAATCACCGGCTTGGGCGTCCGCCAGCGAAGCCACTTGCTCGCCTTGTGTGGCTTGTTCGGAGGCGTTGCGCAGAAGGCTGTGTCCGAACAGCGCATGCACGACCTGCGAGAAGCCCGAGCAGTCCATGCCCAGGGCGTTCTTGCCGCCCCATAAATAGGGGATGTTCAGGAAAAATCGCACGGTGTTCATCAGGTTGGCGGCGTTCATTTCCAATGGCTGCGGGGCGACCATCTCCGGCGCGATACGGAAACCGACGCCTAACAAACTGAATTGTCCATCCTTGTAGTCGGGCAGGGGAGTGCCTGCGGTCAGCGGAATAGTCTGTCCGTTGTTTTCGCTCACGGCGTACGCCATTGGCATTACCACGCGGGCGGTTTTGTCGGCTTGGGCAACGGCGGCGGCTTCAGTGTCCGAGAGTTTGGTTATCATCTTGAAGTCCACCCAGCCTGTTTGTCCGTCAACATCGTTCCGCACACGAATCCAGCGTGGCTTTTCTTCCAGAATGTCCACCGTTTCCGCGAACAGCAGCTGTGTCAGTTGCTCGCTCCCTTCGCGCGCCTCCGCGCGCACGGGTACAATACTATGTAATACTATAGCCTTCAAAACGATTGCTTGTCACTTACCACACTTCCTGTGTATTCAGGCTCGGGTCTTTGGGGTAGTCGATATTAAAATGCAGTCCGCGGGATTCTTTGCGTTCAAGTGCCTGGCGGGTAATGAGGTAGCCGACGTTGATCATGTTGCGCAGTTCACATATGGCGCGGTCGGCCTTGACACGCTTGAACAGGTCTTCGGTCTCGTTGTACAATATATCCAGACGCTCCAGCGCACGGCGCAGACGCAGGTCGCTGCGCACGATGCCGACGTACGTGGACATGATTTGTCCGACTTCCCGCATATCTTGTGAAATCAGCACTTTCTCCTCGTTGGTCATCGTGCCTTCGTCGTTCCACTCGGGCACGCGCGTGTTGAAGTCATAGCTGTCTACCATCTTCAGCGCATGTCGCGCGGCTGCGTCGGCATAAACGACTGCCTCGATGAGCGAATTGGACGCTAGACGATTACCGCCGTGCAGACCTGTGCACGAACATTCGCCCACAGCGTACAGCCTGTGAATCGACGATTCCGCGTCGAGATTCACTTTTATGCCGCCGCACATGTAGTGTGCGCACGGCGCTACTGGGATATACTCTTTGGTGATGTCGATGCCGATGCTCAGGCACTTGGCATAGATATTGGGGAAGTGGTGTTTCGTTTCTTCGGGGTCTTTGTGGGTGACGTCGAGGCAGACGTGGTCAAGACCGTGAATCTTCATCTCGTTGTCAATGGCGCGTGCAACGATGTCACGCGGCGCGAGTGACAGCCGCGGGTCATACTTCTGCATGAATTCTTCGCCGTTGGGCAGCCGCAGGATTCCTCCGTAACCGCGCATAGCTTCGGTGATGAGGTAGGCGGGGTGTGTTTCGCCGATGTGGAACAGCGCAGTCGGGTGGAACTGCACGAACTCCATATCTTTGATGATTCCTTTGGCGCGATGTACCATTGCTATGCCGTCGCCGGTGGCGATGTTCGGATTGGTGGTGGTGGCGTAGATGGCACCTGTTCCGCCGGTCGCCATGAGGGTCACGCGGCTGAGGTAGGTGTCTATTTTGCCGGTTGCGGAGTCAAGGATATATGCGCCGTAGCACTCAATATCCGGCGAGTGCCGTGTGACGCGTACGCCCAGATGGTGTTGCGTGATGATTTCCACGGCGAAGTGGTTCTCCAGAACGCTGATGTAGGGATTATTGCGCACGACTGCCATCAGTCCGCGTTGGATTTCCGCGCCGGTGTCGTCTGCGTGGTGCAGAATACGGAACTCGGAGTGTCCGCCTTCGCGGTGGAGGTCAAAGTTTCCCTCATTGTTTTTGTCGAAGTTCACGCCCCAGTTCACAAGTTCGGCGATACCTTTCGGGGCGTTGCGCACCACTTGTTCCACGGCGGCGGGGTCGGAGAGCCAGTCTCCGGCGACCATGGTGTCGTGGATATGTTTGTCGAAGTCATCAACGAGCAGGTTGGTTACGGACGCAATGCCGCCTTGTGCTTTGGCGGTATTAGCTTCATCGAGGGTCGTTTTGCAGCAGAGTGCAATCTTGTACTTTTGTGTCTGCGCGATTTTGAGCGCGAAACTCATTCCGGCGACACCTCCGCCGATAATGAGAAAATCGAATTTCTTTACCATCTGTAAGGCATACGATTAATTCAGCCCGCAAAGGTACTACAATTTTTGCATATTTGCAAAAAAAACTACATTTTCTCCCATTTTTCGCCCATTTTTTTTCATAAAACCCTTGCATATTTCAAAAAATAGTAGTACCTTTGCAGCCGTAAATGAAACATGCACGAGCCAAACGTATGTGATTAGTATGTGATTCATATGTGATTCGTATGTGATTAAGGGGACGATAGGGGGAGGATAGGCAAAAAACTCTATCATTTATTCTTTCACTCATTAATTCATTAAACATTCAACATTACACATTAAACATCAAAAAAATTTGCACATTCAATTTTTTTGTTGTACCTTTGCGCGATTTTTGCGTATAAGAGCGAATAATGATATAAAAATATGAAGAATTTCAAGTTATGGAACGTTGTGTGCGGCTGGGTAGTGTTTGCAATAGCGGCAGCGACGTATCTGCTGACGATTGAGCCGACGGCCAGTTTCTGGGACTGCGGCGAGTTTATTGCGAGTGCGCACAAGTTAGACGTGGGACATCCCCCCGGAGCACCGTTCTTTATGCTTATGGGGCATTTCTTCTCGCTGTTTGCGAGTGACGCAAGTCATGTGGCAATGTGCGTGAATGCCATGTCGGCGCTGGCGAGTGCGTTCTGCATCCTGTTCCTGTTCTGGACGATTACGGCGCTTGGCAAGAAGTTAGTGCAGAATGCGGCAGAAATGTCTCTTGCACAGGGCATCGCGTTGTTGGGCGCAGGAGCTATGGGCGCGTTGGCTTATACGTTCTCGGACACCTTCTGGTTCTCGGCCGTAGAGGGCGAAGTGTATGCGTCATCGTCGCTATTCACGGCGGTGGTGTTCTGGCTGATTCTGAAATGGGACGAGCACGCGGACGAGGAAGGCAGTGACAAGTGGCTGATTCTGATTGCCTATCTGATGGGCTTGAGTATCGGTGTTCACCTGCTGAACCTGCTGACGATACCTGCTATTGTGATGGTGTATTATTTCCGCAAGTACAAATTCAGTTGGAAAGGCGCTATTTATGCGTTCTTGATTTCGGTGGTTATACTGGCGGTTATTCTGTACGGCATCATTCCGGGTCTGCCGACGGTAATAGGTTGGTTTGAGTTGCTGTTTGTCAATGGCCTCGGATGCCCGTTCAACACAGGTCTGGCGGTATGTATTGTGCTGACAGTGGCGTTGCTTGTGTGGGCGATTCTGTTTACGCGCAAGCGTGCTTTGGCGGAGTTCGCGGAAGGCAAAGGCAAGCAACTTTGGCGCTGGCTGAATACGGGTGTGCTGATGTTGGCGGTCATTCTGGTGGGCTATTCGAGCTATGCAGCATTGGTAATCCGTTCGAACGCGGACACCCCGATGGATCAGAACTCACCGGATAATGTGTTCAGTCTGATTTATTACCTTAACCGCGAGCAATACGGTGACACGCCGTTGCTGTACGGTCAGGTGTATAATGCGCCGGTGAAGCTGCGCGTGCAGGGTAATATGTGCGTACCGATTGAAAAGAAAGGTCATGCGCAGTACGCTCCCGCTCCGCAGAAAGAGGGCGAAAAAGACCATTACGCACTGACGGGCTACAAGACCTCGTACGAGTACATGGACGAGTTCAAAATGCTGTTCCCGCGTATGCACTCGGGTCAAGGCAGCCATATATCCGCCTACAAAGAGTGGGCGAACATCAAGGGCAAACGTGTGCGCTACGAGTACTGCGGTCAGCAGAAAACAGAGTACTGCCCGACGTTTGCGGAGAACCTGCGTTTCTTCTTCCGTTACCAAGTGAATTTCATGTACTGGCGTTATTTCATGTGGAACTTCTCCGGCCGTCAGAACGACCTGCAGAGCTATGGCGATTTGAGTAAGGGTAACTGGATTACCGGCATTAAGTTCATCGACAACGCGATGTTGGGCGACCAGGACGCGCTGCCGACGGAGCTGAAGAACAACAAGGGGCATAATGTGTATTACATGCTGCCGCTGCTGTTGGGTATCATCGGTATCGTTTGGCAGTGCTCGAAGCGTATCAAGGTCGGCGAGAAGATGCAGCACGAAGGCTGGCGCAGCTTCACGATTACGGCGTTGCTGTTCCTGCTGACGGGCTTGGCGATTGTGGTTTATCTGAACCAGACACCCTATCAGCCGCGTGAGCGTGATTATGCATATGCGGGCAGCTTCTACGCGTTCTGTATATGGATCGGCTTGGCGGTAATGGCGTTGGTTGACTGGGTGAACACGGCCGTCAAGGACGAGCGTCTGAAAGCGCTTGTGGCTTGTGCCGTGACGGTTATATGTCTGCTCGTGCCGGTACAGATGGCGTCGCAGAACTGGGATGACCACGACCGTTCGCAGCGTTATTCCTGCCGCGACTTTGGTGCAAACTACCTCAAGTCCTGCGAACACGAAGGCATTATCTATTCTAACGGTGACAATGACACCTTCCCCCTGTGGTATAATCAAGAGGTGGAAGAAGTGGGCACAGACTTGCGCGTCTGCAACTTGAGTTACCTGCAAACAGACTGGTACATCAGCCAGATGAAGCGTCCGTACTACGAGTCGCCTGCGCTGCCGATTACGTGGGAGTATAAGGACTTCATGCCCGGTACGAACGAAGTCGTTTGGGTGGACAACCGCCTCAACGAACCGCTGGAAGTGGGCAAAGCGTTTGCGTTCCTCCGTTCGGATGACCCGCGTACGAAGAAAGACGGCGAGAATTACCTGCCGTCGAACCAGCTCTATATCGAAGGCGAGAACGGCGAACATATCAATATCAAGTCACAACGCCGCTACACGCGTTCGGAGATGATGATTATGGAAATGCTGTCGCAGAACGCGAAGAACGGCTGGCAACGTCCGATTTACTTCGCTGTGACAGTCGGTAATGATTATTATCTTGGTTTGGAGCCGTACTTTGAGTTGACCGGTCTTGCTTATCAGGTAACGCCGCAACGCAGCCGCGATGGTCATCCGCGCGTAAATACGGAAAAGATGTACGAGAACATGATGCACAAGTTCCAGTACGGCAACATGAATATTCCGGGCATTTATATTGACGAGAATCTTATGCGTATGTGCCGCACGCACCGTATGATGTTCATGGAATTGGCGGAGGCGCTCTACCGCGAAGGCAAGAAAGACCAGACGCGTGAAGTGCTGGATTATGCCGAACAGGTGCTGCCCGGGTACAATATCCCGTATGACTACACGTCGGCTTCGATGGGCTCTGTCTATTACTCGCTCGGCACGGACGAGGACAAAGCCAAAGCGGATTCGATTATGGACAAGGTGGCGATGAACTGCCAGGAGTATCTGGAGTGGGGCGCACAACTGACCAAGCAACAGCGTGCTGCCGTTAGCCAAACGCTTGGACACCATTCGGCGGTATTAGGCTATGTGCTGCAGAATCTTGACCGCTTCCACCGCGACGATTTGTTTGACAAGTACTACGACATTTATACGGCATACTCAGCAAAAAAATGAGAAAATGCGAAAATGAGTAAATGAGAAATTGGGAAAATGAGCAAATTTGAAAATAACGATATTCCCGTCCTGCTGTTAACGGGTTATCTCGGCAGCGGCAAAACAACCTTACTGAACCGGATTCTCGCCAACAAGGCGGGGATTCGGTTCGCTGTAATCGTCAACGACATCGGCGAAGTGAACATCGATGCCGACCTTATCCAAAAGGGCGGGGTAGTAAACCAGAAGGACGATAACCTGCTGGCGCTGACCAACGGCTGTATATGCTGCACGTTGAAGATGGATTTGGTGGAACAGCTGCATGACCTCTGCACGGCGCGCAAGTTCGACTACATCGTTATTGAGGCTTCCGGAATATGCGAGCCTGCACCAATCGCGCAAACAATTTGTTCGTACGACCGCATGGTTCCGTTCACGGAAGACCCGAAGCCCGTGCTCGATAACATCGTTACCGTCGTTGACGCGCTGCGTCTGCGGGATGAGTTCTCCGATTTGGACGACAAAGTCAAGAAGTTCGGCGGAGACGAAGAGGACTTGGCGAGTCTGGTTATTCAGCAAATAGAGTTCTGTAACCTTATTCTGCTCAACAAAGCCAGCGAGGTGTCGTCGGCGGAGTTGGAGCACATCCGGCAGATTATCCGCGAAATACAGCCGCACGCGGAGATTATTGCCTGCGACTACTGTGACGTTCCGTTTGAGAAGTTGCTGAACACGGGGTTGTTCAGTTTCGACGAGGTCGCAGGCAGCGCCACATGGATAGAAAAGGTCGAAGGAGACGTAGAGGATGATGATGACGACGATGATGACGACGAGCATGAGCATGAGCATCACCACCACGACCATCACCACGAGCATCATCATGACCACGAGGACGAGGACGAGGGTGAAGCGTTGGAATACGGCATAGAGACATTTGTCTATTACCGCCGCCGTCCGTTCAATCTTGGGCGTTTTGACGATTTCGTGGCGCGCCACTGGCCGAAGTCGGTTATCCGTTGCAAGGGCATGTGCTACTTCTCGGACGAGTTTAACATGTGCTATCTGCTGGAGCAGGCGGGCAGGCAAATCGGTGTCAAGCAGTGCGGACAGTTCTACGCGACAATGCCGCAGGAGGAACTGCAGCGCATGTTGGCGCATGACCCGATTCTACAACGCGACTGGGACGAGGATTATGGCGACCGTATGCAGAAACTCGTCTTTATCGGCCAGAAGATGGACAAAGACGCGATTATCAAGGCGTTGGACAACTGCCTGGAATAAAAAAGACGCCGTTAACAGCGTCTCTTAAAAGGTTACCAGTCCAGATTATAGGTTATACCGATAGCGTGGTGGAAGAGTGTTTCTTCCACCAATTCTATATAGCCCTTTTTCTTGGTGATATTGATATCGCGGTCGTAGGCGTATGAGAAACGGTAGAAGAAATTCAGCGTGCTGAGTTTGCTTACGCGCCACTTGACACCGGCCTGCGTGCGAATGGCGGAAATGAACTGCTTTCCGTCTTTCTGCTGGTACTCCGGCGCATTAAGGGTGTTGATGAGTTCAAACCACAGATAAGGCTTTACCGGCTTGCCGGGTACTTGGAAATCCGCGCCGATTTTGCTGCGCAGCGACCATTTGTATTTGCTCTTTTCGAGGGGATTCACGCTGTCTGTGCGCATTTCGCACATCGCGCGTTCGCGTATATATAGTTTGACGAAGTCCACTTTGTATGCGCCGGTCACGCTGAAAAATACACGGTGGCGCAGCCATTCGTTCACGTCCTTCCGTTTGGTGTCCGTCCAGGTGCTGTCCGCGCCCATAATTTTGAGCGAATAGCCCGCGTCCAGTTTGACGTACTCAACGGGTGCGTACGCAAAAGTCAGCGTGGTGTATGAGCGTCTGAAAGCAGGTCCATACATCGAGTTATAGAGGTCAAAGCGCAAGTCCTCTTCCAGACCCAGTCGCAGGCCGTTCCGCCACTTCTTGGTAAAGTCTGCCCCGACGCGCAGTTCTGCCACTGTGCCGGTGCGCTTTTCTTGCGATTCATATTCCCACGCAAAAACAGGAAGGGCACAGAGCAGTAGTCCTACAGCGATAACGGTCTTGCAGCGCAGTATTCTCATATTACTTGAACTTCGTTATTTTGTCGATGCTATTGTTCGTTTTGCCGGCTTCCAGATTATAGGTCACGTTGATGTACGCTACGTCGCGCAGGAAGTCGATATGTCCGATTTCCACATCAAGCACTTTCAGTCCCGTGCGCTCTTCCAGGTCGGCAATCAGTTCTTTGCGCCGTTCGGGCTTGATGTTTTCAATCTTCTCATAGAGAATAATCTTCGTTGACTGTCGTTTGCGTCCCTGCCAAGCCTCGAATGCCACTGCGAGAATAATAATTGCCAAGTTGGCAAACAGCAGCAAGTACCACGTCAGTCCGTCAGCCTTGAGACTCAAGGAGTTAATTACCGACA
Source organism: Paludibacteraceae bacterium (assembly GCA_905233925.1). Taxonomy (GTDB): domain Bacteria; phylum Bacteroidota; class Bacteroidia; order Bacteroidales; family Paludibacteraceae; genus Colicola. The sequence goes on along the minus strand of CAJOFV010000018.1, from coordinate 1,680 downwards.
CGGCGATAATGAGGAACATGTAGTTCATTTCGCGAACAGGCACTGTCTCTGTGCGGTAACGGATCATACCGAAAATCGCGAACAGTCCTAATACGAAGCCGGTTTGGATGTCCAGAATCTGCATCAGCCACAGCAGTACGAACATGCCCGATGAGAACAGCATGTACGTGACGTAATAATCGCGTCTGTGGCTGAAACGGTAGTAAATGCAATAGACAATAATCCATGTCACTAACAGGTTGAACAGGAACATGAGCGGCATAGCGATAATATCCGCGTTCACGTGCAGCACGTCTGCGATGGAGTGCATTAGGTACGAAATACTGTCGCCCGTGCCAAAGCGGGCTGCAATGTCAGGGTCGTTCTCCAGGAACTCTAGTGTCGGGTTGGCTAAATCAACTTGGGTCATAACTATTTAACAGTTTTTCAATTTTACGTATTTTGATTTTGAACCGGTTTTTCTTGATGTCCGGCGTAGTGAGTGCTGTGCCGATGCAGTACTTGCTGATTTTCAGCGGGTGTATGCGTTGCTCGAGCATAATCTTTGTCATCAACGAGGGCACGTTTCCGTCGCGCTTGAGTTCAATAATCACCAGTTCCGGAAAGGTCTTTTCTTCGCCCGTGATAACGTTCTTCCACACTAAGTCCATGTCTATTGTCAGGCGCTCGGTTTTGGCCTTGTTCACAAGGGTTATGCGGTGAAACGCCGTGCTTAAATGCGGTGTTATGTCTGCCCAGTTGTAGCGGCTCTTGGCGGCAATAAAGTCCTCCACGCTCCAGTCTTGTTTACCGTGTCCGACGGTGTCTGCCGTTATGTCAAACCCCGGCACGGAAATGCGTTTCTTCTTCGTGCGGCCTTTATTGTTCTTGCGTTTGATTTCAAGAAACGTCAGGTCGGAATCAACATACTGCCGCACGCGGATCTTCTGCCTCACTAATTGCCGGTCATGGTGACGCATGTACATGTCCAACGTCTCGGTGTCGTAGTACATCGTGTCGTAAGTGGCGATGCGTTTGCCGTTGATTTCCTGTGCATAGTAGTCATGCTGTGCCGCTGCAAGTATAGCGGGCAGTACGGACAATGGCACCGCATACTTCGTGTCTATGCGGTTCATTAGTTTGACGCTCTCCATCTCGTCCAGCGAAATAGGCGCAAACTTACTTATCACTGAAGATATACTCAAATACTTTTACCGAATAAAGTTTGCCGTTCGGCAAATAGTTATACTGTTTGGCTTTTGTGCCGTCCGCGTTCCATTCGTACTTACGAATACGGAAGGGGCGGTTGCGGTCGTTGTATTCCACTTCTTCGACCACTTTGCCGGTCGCGTCGTCGTAGGTGGACGTAATACGCCATTTTTGTCCGTAGGAGGCGTACTCGATTTCTTCGATGCAGCGTCCCTGGGCGTCATAGACTTTGATACGGTCAAGCCAGCGTGTGTTGGTCTTGCTGTCCGTGTTCCACTCTTTGACGGTAAGGTTCTTGCGTTTCTCGCGTTTGGCAAGTTGCTCCGGCGTCAGCAGGCTTTGTGCTGCCAAAGGAGCAACGAGCATCGCACACAGCGCAAATACAAATATACTAATCAATCGTTTCATATCATTCCATCATTCATTCACTCATTCACTCATTCTTTACCACCCTCCGGGGCCGTGTCCTCCTCCACCGGGGCCACCGCCTCC
>CAJOFV010000017.1 GCA_905233925.1 Paludibacteraceae bacterium | reverse complement strand
TGAACGTGACAGTTTGGTTGTCCGCCCCTACGGTTGCTTTCAAGTTGGTCGGCACATTGATATTGGCGTTAAGGTGAATTGTACCTTCTTTCTCTTGAGCTACTTGTACGTAGTCCTTATTCATCGGCGTCACACGGTAATCGTAGTCTGCTTCTTCCGTGAACGGCGAGGGCAACTGTACCGTATTGCTTCCGCCGTAGGGCAACGTGGCAAGAATCTTGTAATATGCACTTGTACCGCTCTTGCGGGCTGCAATTTCATAGAACGGCGCATAGTCTTTCGCCGTGAAAGTAATCTCCAACATGCCGCCTACATACGATTTTGCTTTCAGGTCCGTGATGCGGTAGTCATGGTCTTCGGCATCACATGCCGATTCGTTCAATTCCCATGTATGCCAATTCTGATACCCCATCTCGAAGCAGGCTTTATTCGTCTTGATTATGGGCGATGCCTCTGAGTTACTACCCGTTGCATCATTCTTGTTGCATACACGGAATTTGATAGCCGAGCCGGTTGTCGTTATCTTCTTGGAGAACCATACGCCGGCAGCATCCTGGTCTGCTTGAATGAAAGTATGCGTTTCGGTATCCATGTCCCACCATTCGAACCATACGCCATACGTGATATCCATGTCGTTATCCGTAGGAATCAATACGTTCAATTCCACTTCGACTAACGCAGGAAAACCGGTTACGGTCGCGCCCAGATATTCGTTGAGCAAAATATTGTCTTTCACATCGATGGCGTAGAAAGAGATTTCATACGCACCATTGCCGGGCAGGTCATCAACGGTCAGCATATATTTGCCGTCTGTTGCGGGCATATATTGTGTCAAAACCTTGAAATCCGTTACAGGTGCGCCACCGTATGTAACATACGCTTCATACTGTTTTACCACATCTGAATGATTCCACGAAATCTCAATGGTCTTATCCTTTGCCTCCGCCTTCAATGATTCTTTGATAATCGTTGCGGGCGACTTGAGGTCCATATCCACGGTTTTGTAGAACATCTGAACGTACGGACGCATTTCTGTGCCGTCATTAAAGCATGGGAAGAAGAGTACCTCCTTCACTTTCACATCGGTCGAGCCGTCATAGTTATACGTAAATTTGCCATCCGTGACGGTATGAAAATCGCCATAAACCATTTTAGCGGCATCATCTATTATCTCGAAGTAATAATTAGGTGCCGGATTGGTGGCTGTCCAAGTGAAAGTGACTCCGTTGCCGGTTTGCTGTACGTCCCAAGCAGAAATGCTGTAATCATGGTCGGGTGTCGTGGCAGGCACCTCGCCGCACGCAAAGTATTTGTTGCCACTTCCGTCATCACCGGAAAGTGCCATCAGTTCAAGGGTCAGTTCCGGCTTGTCTTTGGCAACATACGAAGTCGGATACGCGCCCATGATAAACGCCTCGTCGGTCGTTGTTGAGGATGTCTCTGTGTAAATGGAATAGGTAAATTTCGTTTCATCAGGAATGATAACGGTAGCGCCCCACCAACGGCTAGTGCCTTCCCTTGTCAAGACGATGTTATTGGCATAATGCGAAGATTTGGGAGCCGGTGCAGACTTGAAGGCTTTCGGCGATTTGATAGAGCCACCGCCGCCACTTGCTACACCCCAAGAGAAAATGACATTGCCGCTTATGTTAAACTCCGAATCGGTCGGAATAAGCACGCGGACATTGACATTGGCTGCATTGAGCCATAACGAGCACACCATAATGGCGAACAAAAGAGTAACTTTTTTCATGGTTGTTATATTTTTATTGAGTTTATAATTTTTCCGGTCTCTTTAATTCCGGCGACAAAGGTACAAAAAAAAAATGACGCGTGCAAATTTTTTTGATGTTTAATGACAAAAAGTGCGTTTTGCAGCACTTTTGTTTGACCTAGCGGTTACCCTGACGTTACCTAGAGGTTAGCCACCTTTTTGCGTGTCGGTTGCGTCCCGGCTGGGACTCGAAAAAGTGATGTGCAAAAGATGCTTAAGAGATGCTTAACATATGCTACAAAAAAAGTGCAGATTTGAATCCGCACTTTTTGATGTTTTAGAGCGCAACCGGCTCCACTCGTCCCTTGTCGAACTTATATGGATTGAACCGCCAACCGAAAACAATTTGGAATTGCAGTTGCGGCGAATAACGGACGTGAGTTGTCCAACTGCCATTTTGATTTTGATGCCCCCAAAGCGTAGAGGTACTATTTGTCATAATGAAGTCAAAAGACATGCCAATGTTGAATATGTCTTTGATAAACCAACCCATTTCTTCCCAAATTCCGAATGTCACCTTGTTGCAATCATCCCTGACATTGTACTTCGTGCTTCCATATTTGGTTGCGCTGTATGTCAGCACGCCCAATTCGACACCCGTACGGGAATAAAACACTTTATGCTCCGCAGAATACGCAGGACGGAAACATAAATACTGTAAGTCAAGCAGTGGATTACCATTCACTCCCTCCAGAATTTGTCCTCCACGGAAAGTGTATTGAAGTCCCATATAGATCGCATGGCGTTTAAAGCCCATATCTTCCTGCTTGGGAGCGAACTCAACATACCCTTCAATACTCGGCAAATAGCGCATCCCAACAACAGGGACATACCTTGTGTTAGTACTGTAATCCTTGTATTCGGAAGTAAAATAAACGTTAAAGCCCTCTTTGACTTGAACTCCCCATACAAGCCAGGGTCCTTCAGACGGAGTTGGAATATGCCTGTCTCCATTTTCCTGTTCTGCATGAATACGCGCTATGTCATGCAATGTTGGCGTTGCGTTCTGCGACTGTTGCTGTTCAAATGTTTGCACACTACCATTCTGATAAATAATCGTAGCAATTTTATCCGTGTTCATAATAAACGACGGCCCGTTCGGATTATCCGCTTTTTTATACTTAACCTGTGTTTCCGACACTTCTTCAATGATAGCGTCAATACGTACCGCATCATGAGTGACTATAACGTCCTGCGCTTTTGCAATTAAACCAATAGCAAAAACTGCCAATAAAATAAATACCCGTTTCATTTTTTAGAAATTAAGAGTAAGACCTAAACCGTTCTGTGAGACACCGAATTTCAACGACAAAGCCTGTTTGTAGTCCAACGAAGATGCACATTGGTCATTAAATGTATTAAGAGCTTTGCTTTCTTGTTTGCCGCCAACAACAATAAACGTAACGCCGAAACTTACACCGACTGCCATTAAAACACCTGCTGCAATAAGCCTCCCTTCTGACGGATGGCGTGGAATCACACAGCCGACTCCTGCTCCTAATAAGCCGGCTCCTACTATACTACCCAACAACACCATGCCTGATCCGCGAGAATACTGCTTGTAGGCTTCTGCACAAGTCAGTTTCAAAAAATCTTTATACATGCTCTCGTCCATTGCTATGTTACCGTAATAATACTCGTTCTTCTTCTTGGATTTTTCAATTTTCTGTCCCGGAACAAAGACAATATCCTCCGCTTCACGAACTGTAGTAAGCGTGCCATTTGCCGAATTTTGTGAAGACTCAGGCTGTTCTGTATTATGTTGGAATGTCTGTACGTCTCCGTTTTGATAAATAATAGATGCGATTTTTGAGGTGGAGATGATAAACGACGGCCCGTCCGGATTATCCTGACGTTTATACTTCACTTCTGTTTCTGACACTTCTGTTACTTGTGCGTCTATACGCTCCGAAGAGGTTGTTACGATAATGTCTTGTGCCCAGATTGGCACGAATAATACTGTAAACAACAGCATTAGCAAAAGTTTTTTCATTTTTGTGTTTTTAATGTTTTTTTGCCTACTCACTTATGGCATTTCGGCATACTCCATTTAATATTGATTTATATATATACAAACAAAAAGCGGGACTGCAATCTTGCTGTTCCGTTTCCTAAGGCTCTGGTATTGCCCTTGCATCTGAACAAGCAACACCGAAGCCCACGCCGTATGTATATTTACGCGCAAAGAGCGCACTGGATACATACCATGAGCATCTTTGCTGCCATGTTTTGGATGCATGAATTTACCAGATTCTAGGAAACCAAAACAAAGCGCATTTGACGCCTTTTATCATGTCTGCGATGCTTTTTATCGCATTGCGGCTGCAAAATTACAACAAAAATCGCAACTATGCAAATTTAGTTGCGATTTTTTGTGATTTTTCTATGATTTAAACTTTTTAAGCGACGGCATTTATGCTTTCAAAATATGTTTGCTTTCTACATTCTCCAAAACTGTCATTTGTTGGATGGCGATTTGGTTGAGTTTGTGAAATTACTACAAAAAAATGACACGTGCAAATGTTGGTGTCATTTTTTGTTATTTTGTTCTTTATTTCCTATTCGTCTAAAGTGTTCTAAAAGTCATGTTATCAGGGAATGGTCCCGTGATGGTCATGTCCTTAACTTCACTTATTTTCGAATCTTGCAAGTTTTTGTGAAAAAAATTGCATATGTGGGATATTTGAAGTATCTTTGCAGCGAATTTGAGAAAGAGCATGTATATCCACCTGGACTGCAATAATTTCTTCGTGAGCTGCGAACTGGTGTCAAGACCCGAACTGAAGGGAACACCCGTCGTCGTTGCCAATGACAACGGCAATAACGGCGGTATCATTCTTGCACTCAATGCCGAAGCAAAGGCTGTAGGACTGAAACGCGGCAATCCGCTGTTTCAGGTTACACAGATAATTTCCCAAAATCATGTAACCGTCATCGACGTTCATCACCACCTATACCACGAAGTATCACATCATATCATGGATGAGGTGCGCAAGACGGAAATGGTGCTTGACTTTGTGCAATACAGCGTGGACGAGTTCTTCGGATTCATGCCGGATGACGATCCTTCTTCGTTGCGGGTGTATTTGCAGACGCTCAAAGACCTCATACTACGCGAAACGGGTATTCCGGTCAGTTGTGGCGCGGGACAAACCTATACCCTTGCCAAAACCGCCACATGGTTTGCCAAACATTATCCCGGGTACAACGGGATTTGTATCATGCCAACCGATAAACGCGAACAGGCACTTGCCAAGGTGCCGGTAAAAGAGGTATGGGGAATCGGTCGCCGAAGTATCAAGACCATCGAACAGCAAGGCATCGCCACGGCATTGGATTATACGCGGCAATCCGAGGTGTGGGTGCATCGTATGTTCGGCATTACCGGCGTGCGGACATGGAACAAGCCGTGAACTGCAGAAATCCATTATGTACAGCCGCACTTTTGCGCACATGACAGACAGTAAAACCGTGCTGATGCGCGAACTGAGCAATTATGCCTCTGCCGCCACGCGCAAACTGCGCGAGCAAGGTTCGCTGTGTCAGACCGTAAGCGTTTTTCTTGCGACCAACTGCCACCGAACAGACTTACCGCAATATAACAACGACCAAACCATCCGTCTGAATACGCCCACTGACGATTCCATGCAGATTATCGGTGCTGTCAGGAGGTTGTTGGATGATTTGTTCCGTCCGAATTACCAGTACAAACAGGCAGGCGTCATATTGGGACAACTGCAAAATGCTGACGGCGTACAATTAGACCTGTTTGCGCCGAACCAGGCACAGGACAACGCACGGAAGAAGCGGCTTATGCAGGCGATGGATGATATCAACAAACGCTTCGGAAGCAACCAGATTCATTTTGCCGTACAGGGCACAGACGCAGACAAGTCCGAGCAACCCGCCGGATTCATGCGTCCGCACAAGATTGATGGTCTTGACTAATTGCGGATGCCTGTCAATGCGCGGTTTTTGCGGATTTTCCTGCCCAGAAAGCAAAAACGGACAGGCAAGAAAGCGTGATAACCGCAGCAATGAGATAAGCCAGCCAACTCAAACCAAGAGAGGCAAAGCGGAATCCTTCCGGCGCAATGAAGATATAACTGGCACTAACCATTGTCATGAAAAGTGCAGGCACGAGAGCTATCAGATAGCCGAATTTGTGATTTGAAGATTTCTTATCTCGGCACAGCCTCGAACGATCGGCTGAAGCCGTATGGAAAATTTGAAAATTTGAAGATTTATACAAGAAGACGGTGCCTGCCCAAAGGGTAAAGACGGCAAGGGTTTGGTTCGTCCAGGCAAAGTAACGCCAAACGATGTTGAAGTCCACGAAGACCATTCCGAAAACGCACAGAAACAGCGGCAAGGCAATCAACAGACGCGTTTTTATGGGACGTTGGTCGAGTTTGAGGAAGTCGGCTACAATAAGACGGGCGCTGCGCAAAGCCGTGTCGCCACTGGTAATCGGGGCGGCTATCACACCTATAATCGCGAGTAAACCTCCAACCACGCCGAGCCATGAACGGCTTACTTTGTCAATAACTAAAGCTGCAATGTTCTTGCCCGGATTGGCAGCCGCAAAGGCTTGAAGGCCGTCAATGCCATACAACCCCTGTTCAGGGTCGGCGAAGAATGTTCCTGCCGCTGCCGCCCAGATAAGCGCCAAAATTCCTTCTGCGACCATTGCGCCATAGAAAATCATGCGCCCCTGGCGTTCGTTCGTCACGCAACGCGCCATAATCGGCGATTGTGTGCCGTGGAAACCGGAAATGGCACCACAGGCAATCGAGACGAACATCATCGGAAAGAGCGGGAGTCCGTTTGTCTGGCGGTTCTGGAGACCATCCGTCAGTTCGGGCATTTCGGAAGCATGCCACCCAAGCATGACAATCATGATTCCCAAGCCCATGAACAGAAGAATACCACCGAAAATAGGATAAAAGCGGCCGATAAGTTTATCCACGGGCAGAACGGTTGCCAACGTGTAATAGGCAAAGATAATCAAAACCCAAACGATGGGAATTGTTGAAAGATTAAAGTTGAGCGTTGAAAGTGGAAGGATCCCTTGCAAAAGCGTTGCAGGACCGGAAAGGAAAGTAGTTGTTAATAATATAAGGAGTACGAGGGACAGGATGCGCATGAAGAGTTTGATGCCGTTGCCGAGTTCGTCGCCGATGATATCAGGGAGCGACACTCCACCCTTGCGGATAGACAACATGCCGGACAAATAATCATGTACGCCACCTGCAAAGATTGTTCCAAATACAATCCACAGGAATGCAGCCGGACCAAAAAAGATTCCCATTATCGCGCCGAAAATAGGACCAAGACCGGCAATGTTCAGGAACTGAACGAGGAAAATGCGCCACGGCTTCATGGGCACAAAGTCCACGCCATCGGTTTTGGTAACTGCAGGCGTTTTTGCTTCGGGGTTAATTCCGAAGACTTTTTCCACGAAGGCGCCATACAAAATGTAGCCGATAATAAGGGCTACGAGTGAAAGTATAAAAGTAATCATTCTGAGTTATTTTTGTCTTGTTCGTGTCTTGTACTTGTCTCGTATTAATGTTAGGACTATGTAAGGACAATGTTAGGACAATGTAAGGACATTTGCTGCATTGAGTAGGCTTAATCTTCAATAAAATTTCCACAAAAACACAAAAAATGCCCATGAATTTTTCAAAAAAATAAGAGAGGCGCTGTTTCAGCACCTCTCTTTGTGGGCGTTCACGGATTCGAACCGCGGACCCTCTGCTTGTAAGCTAAACGCCCTTTCTTTTCGAAAGCGGGTGCAAAAGTACTGCTTTTTTTTCAATCCACCAAATTTTTTTGTGATTTTTTTTCAAAAAAATGCATTTTATACCATTTTTTGTCCGAAATGCGGGGTAAAAAGGCACAAAGTAGCAACGAAAATGCAATTCCGAAGAGTGCTCCGCCCCAAATATCTTCCGCAAAATGCTGACTCAAATAAATGCGTGAATAAGCACCCGTGAGCGCAAAAAGGAAGAAGAAAATCTGTGCAGTAAGCGACAGCATTGTATTACTTTTCCGATTAGACGAGTTTTCTTTACCGGACTTTCCTGCCAGATAATCCGTCAGGATCAGGCTCAGGGTGAAAAACAAGGCAAAAAACGTGATGGTATGTCCGGACGGGAAAGAATAAAACTTCGACATGTGGACACCATCCACCAACTGCAAATGTACGTCGGGCATGTTGTTGGCAAACCATGTCAGCGGACGGTCGGTATCAAACGCATACTTCAATCCCTGCCCTATCAACCCGCCGATGGCAATATTCGTGAGCAGGAAAGCACTCCAGCCGTAACTGTAGAACAGCAACGCCACCACAATCGCATAGGGCACCCATTCGCCAATCAGGGTAAAGTACTTGAAGAAAGTATCCAGAAATGGCGAATGGTACATGTTCATCCACACATGCAATTCGCCCTTCGGACAAACCAAAAGGGCTATGCCCAGTGCTATAAGAAACACCAGGCATAGACCTATATATATTATATTATTGCGCAGAATGTTTCGCATCGTTTAGAGGCGTTGGCCCATTACGGAGTACTTGACTCCGTTTCGGATGATTATGAGCACGCCGTTTTCGAAAACCTTTTGGGTGTTGATTTCCGGCGTAGTGGAGAGTTGTTCCACCGCCTGCGGTGCGGGCTCTTTATACGTTACTTCGACGGTGTTTGTTGCGCGAAGGCTGTTTGGTTTGACGCGATAATACAACTTCGCATCCTTTTTCATCGGCGTATTTACTTCATACTCCAAACCATTTACCGTAACCGGGAAGCCTGCCAAAGAGGTTTCCGTAACCTTGTAATCGCCACGGATAACGAACATCTGGTGCATCGAAATACGATGGCCTTTCACGGAGGCAATCTTGACTTTTTGGGTGCCCGTAGGAATCACGAAGCGCGGGAACGAGTCATTGGCGGTCAAAGAAATGGTTTTGATTTCCTTTTCATCGGCAGAAACGACCATCTGCTGCGGTTTGGTATCGTTACGCGAAATGGCGCATTTCAGCACCAGTTCCGTGCCTTCTTTGCTGAAGTCAAGATTTTGGAGGAGGAAGTAGCGCGATTCGGAAGCATTTCCCATAATAATGGCGTATGTGCCATCCGTAATGCCCTGCGTGGAAGTAATCTGCGAGCCGTCAGCCTTGTGGAACGTCATAATATCCGCATTGGCCTTGAGAGCCGTTCCGTTCATGCCGGAAACAGCAAAAAGGGTGTCGTTCTTGCCGCTTTCTTCGCGGGTAAAGACATTCAATTCATAAGAAGCAGCACCGGTGTTGCTCCAGTTGGCAACAAAGCCGTCTTTGGTCACTTCCTTTGCCTCGTGCGCCAACGGATTCGTGGCACTTACGGGGAAATTGTACGTGCCGTCCGTTGTGCAGGTCAGTTTGGACAAATCCACGGCTTCGCCTTTCTTGTTGCCCCAGATGTATTCCACCAAATCGGGGTATTCAATGAAGGCATTGCGGTTGTGCTGAATGGACGAAACGATATCCATACGGTTCACTTCTTTCTCGCTGACAGGGTCTTTGCGATGCCAAGCCAACAGAACTTCAATAAGATGGTCCGTGAAACCGAGGTAAGAATCGTTGTTGATATATTTCTTGTAATCAGCGACCCACGTTACATTTTCATAGGCGGTAGCGGTATAGAAGTATGCGCGGGCGAAATCGCCTTTGTACTCATCAATCACGTCAAACGCAAGTCCTCCCCATGTTTTATCCGTTCCCATAAAGAAGACGCCGTTGTTCACTTTGGACGAGTCCGCAAGCACTCCGGGAGGATAGTTGGATTTGTTGGTGTTGGTCATGTGGTCGGAGGGATTAAGGATATAGAGGTCGGAAAACGCACTCAGGCAGCCTGCTTCGCCACCCCACCAGCTTTTCGGAAGCGAATGTTCAATATCCACACTTGCCGCGCTACCGCCGTCAATCGGGCAATAGCGTTTGATGTTGGAATACATGTCCCAAATCGAGCCGTCCGATTCGACATCGGTTACAGGGAAAGCGTGCCAGGTGCCGTAACGCGGTTCGCCTTTCTTCCACAAAGTATCACCGGTGCAGGAATCAACTTTGTCTTCCGAATGGGTTTTGCCATCCTGCGCGTTGTACTTGTAGCGCCGTCCGCCGCAAATGACTTTGCTGATGGCGGTTTTCAGAGCCGCATCTTTCTTGCCGTCGATGCTGTTGTAATAACCTTCCGGCATTTGTTCCGCCGAAATCGTGAGGGCAATCAATATGCCCAGAAATAAAGAGAATAGTTTTTTCATGGCTTTGAGCATTTATATTATTTTTTCGGTTTTACCAGAATATTTACCAGCAGATTCAGCACCACATACCATACAATGACCGCCGTTCCTGCAAAGAAAGCGAACTCCCAATGTCCGGTGATGGCGGCTTTGGTAATGCAGAAAGCAATCAGCACCACATCGCCAACGAGGAACATGTATTTGTCATAGTTGTTCGCCCACGCGAAATCATGGAATTTCAGCGAGAAGAACGGGATTTCGGAAACGAGGAGGTAGCAGCTGACAAACGTCAGAGCAAGCAAAACCCACGGCATCCATGCGGGAGCGGTCAGCGCATAAGGCATGGAACAAATTCCACCCCAGAAAATGGCGTTTGCAGGCGTTGCGAGACCTATAAACGAGGAAGTCTGGCGTTCATCCACATTGAACTTCGCAAGGCGCAGCGCCGAGAAAGCCGCCATAATGAGCGCCGCCATCGACCACCAGCCGATAACCGGTTTGAGATAGCATGCAACCATCATTGCCGGCGCCAGACCGAAAGTAATGTCATCGGCAAGGGAATCAAGCTCCACGCCTATTTTGCTCGGCACTTTCAGCAGGCGGGAACTGAGTCCGTCGAAGAAATCAAAGAACGCGCCGCCAAGAATGAACACAAACGCCAGCATAAAAGCATTCTGCGTTGCCAGAAATGTTGCCACCGCGCCGCACAAAAGATTGCAGGCGGTGATTGAATCAGGGATAATACGTTTTGTCATTTTCATATTTTGTCATTTTGTCATTTACTCATTTTTTGCCGTAATCGGGCTTTACCTGACGGCGGACAAAGTATGTCACAGCGACCGTTGTTACCGAGCAGGCAATGGCAATCCAGAAGAAAGCATTGTAGCCGACCGCCATTTCAATCTTACCGGCGACAAAACCCGGAAGCATCATGCTCAACGCCATAAACGCCGTACAAATGGCGTAGTGGGACGTTTTGTATTCGCCATCCGCGAAATACATCATATACATCATGTACGCCGTGAAACCAAATCCGTAGCCGAACTGCTCCAAACCGATGGCTGTTCCTATCAGCCAAAGATTGGTCGGTAACGCGGCACTCATATATACATAGACAAAGTTCGGCAGCGTCAGCAATGCCGCCATAATCCACAGAGAGCGTTTCAAGCCGTGACGGGAGATGTACAAACCGCCGAGAATGCCACCAAGCAGCAGCGCCACGACACCTACTCCGCCATAAATTACCGCCACATCCAACGTGCTGAGTCCCAATCCGCCGCCGAAAATCTGTCCGTCGCGGACCATCACTTCGGGTTTGTCAACCAGGAAGGGGAAACTCAATTTGACAAGCAATCCTTCCGGCAGACGGTATAACAGCATGAAAAGCACCGCCAACAAAATGCCGGGCTTGGTGAAGAAAGTCAGGAATGCTTTGGAAAATGACAATTGGGAATGTGCGGTTGTTACTTCCGACTTCTCCACTTTAGGCAGGGTGAAAAGGTGGTAAAGCGTTATCAGACAGAGCGTTACAGCTCCGGCGCCGATGGCAACCTGCCAAGACAGAGGAATATTATCCGTACGTTTTTCCACGACGCCTGCAACCGCAACAAGCACGCCTTGACCGAAAATTGTGGCAATACGGTAAAACGTTGAGCGGATGCCGACAAACCGCGCCTGACTGCCACTGTCATGAGCCAACATATAATAGCCGTCAGCTGCGATGTCATGCGTGGCAGAGGCAAATGCCGTAATGATGAACAGCACCAACGTAAGCCAGAAAATGCTAACCGGCGTTTGCTTGGAATCAATGAGCGCGGCATCCGGATGCGGCAAGGAAACGACCAACAAAATGCAAAGAGCCGTCATAAGGATTTGCATGGCGATAATCCACCAGCGTTTGGTGCGCACCACATCTACAATCGGGCTCCAGAGGCCTTTCAGGAACCAGGGGAAATAAAGCAACGTGGTGAAGAAAGAAAGCTGGTCATTGGGCACACCCATTTTCGCGAACATCATCACGGAAATAGTGTTCACAAGGACGTAGGGAACGCCTTCCGCAAAGTACAAAGTCGGCACCCACAGCCACGGAGTTTTGCTATTTGATTGCTGCATTTCGATAATTCACACCATATTTGGGCGCAAAGTTACGACATTTTTTGCAAATATGCAAGAAAAATCGACAAAAATTATTTTTTTACAAAAAATACCGCGAATATTTGCGTATATGAAAAAAAAGCAGTAACTTTGCGCGATTTTAGGGTTTTTGCGTATAAAAGTCCCATAGAAAAACAAAATGACGTTTGATGCCGAATGGCAGAAAAAGAGTTTACACAGGAAGAAGAGCAACACATTCAAGAACAGTTTGAAGTGATTGTGGATGCGTATCTGGAGCGACAGGCGAAAGGTGCGGCAACGCGCTTTGCGGGCGAATCACAGGCCATGCATGAAGAGCGGACGCAACAGAACGTGGAACTCATCCGTCGTGCCTTTGCGTTTGCGAACCAAGCGCATTACGGCGTAAGACGGCTGTCCGGCGAACCGTATATACTCCACCCGATTGCTGTGGCAACCATCGTGGTCAAAGAGATAGGACTCGGTTCGACCAGTATTTGTGCGGCGCTGCTGCATGATGTGGTAGAAGACACGGATTATACGACTGAAGATATCCAGCGGCTGTTCGGCGACAAGATTGCGCTGATTGTGGACGGACTGACCAAAATCAGTGGCGGCGTATTCGGCAGCCAGGCCAGCGAACAGGCGGAGAACTTCCGCAAACTGCTGCTGACGATGAGTGACGATATCCGTGTAGTATTGGTAAAGATTGCGGACCGGCTGCACAACATGCGTACGTTGTCGGCACAGCCGAAAGAAAAGCAGCACAAGATTGCCGGCGAGACACAATATATATACGCACCATTAGCACACCGTCTGGGATTGTTCCCTATCAAGAGCGAACTGGAAAACTTGAGCTTCAAATACGAGCATCCGGATACGTACAAAGAGATTGAAGAGAAATTGGCGTCCATCCGGTCGGTGCAGGAAGCAAGTTACGAAACATTTGCGCAACCCATTCGAGACCAGTTGGCAAAAATGGGTTACGAATATACGATGACAGCGCGTTTCAAGTCGGTTTATTCGGTTTACCGCAAGATGCGCGACAAGAATATCCCGTTTGAGAACGTGTACGACCTGATGGCAGTGCGCATCATCTTCAAGCCGCATGAAGGGCTGTCGGAGAAAGACCAGTGTTGGATGGTTTATTCGGCTATTACGGAGATTTACCGTCCGCATCCGGAGCGTATCCGCGATTGGATCAGTACGCCGAAAGCCAACGGTTACGAGGCGTTGCACATCACGGTTATGGCACCGAACGGGCAATGGATAGAAGTGCAAATCCGGACGGAGCGCATGCATGAAATAGCGGAACGCGGTCTGGCAGCACACTGGAAATACAAGACCGGCGAACGCGGCGAGAACGAGTTGGACAAATGGCTGCGGACAATTAAAGAGATTCTTGAAAATCCCGAGCCGAATGCGATAGAGTTCCTTGACACATTCAAACTGAATCTGTTTGCGCACGAAGTGTTCGTGTTCACGCCGGGCGGCGATATCAAGACCATGCCACAAGGTTCGACAGCACTGGATTTGGCGTTTATGTTGCACTCGCAATTGGGCGAACATTGTATCGGCGCCAAGATAAACCATGAGTTGCAACCGATGTCGTATGTGCTGAAAGGCGGCGACCAGGTGGAAATCATGACGTCGAACTCGCAACACCCGCAGCCGGAGTGGCTGAATATGGTGACGACAGCGAAAGCGTTGGCATGCCTGCGGCAGTATTTCCGGCGTGAAGAACGGGCGCTAATCCGTAACGGCGAGAAACTGTTCAACGATGCGCTGATGATGTACAATGCGACGGATTCGCATGATATGGCGCTGCAACGGACATTGAACTACTACCGTCTGACGCAACCGAACGACTTGTATTTGCAAATCGGCAAAGGAACCATACGGCTTGACAACTTGCAGCAAGTGGCGTTCCCGAAAAGCAAGAAAAGTTTGTGGAAACGGTTGAATCCGTTTAGCAAAGACGAGGAGAATAAGACGCAGGAGGCTATTCCGGCAGAAGCGCCCAAACGCATCAAAAAGATTGTGCTGACGGACGATGCATTGGGACGCGATTATATGCTGGCAGACTGCTGCCACCCGATTCCGGGAGACGAAGTATTGGGCTATGTGGACGAGAAAGGTATGGTTCATATCCACATGATTGATTGCCCTGAGGCGCTGAAGTTGAAGAGTTCGCACGGCAAACAAATCTGTGCGGCGACATGGAATACCCATCGTGTGCAGTCGTTTGTGGAACATATAGAAATCCGGGGAATTGACAAGTTTGGTGTGTTGTCGAAAGTGATTGCGATTGTATCGACGGAATTCCACATCAATCTGCGCGAGATACATATCACATCGGAAGACGGCATTATCCGCGGAACAATGGATGTATATGTTTACGACCGGCGGGAACTGGAGGATTTGTTCAAGGCTCTAACAGCCATGCCGGAGATAGTGAGCGCACACAAAGCTGTTGATAAATCTTAACCGCAAAGGCACGATATATTTGATAATTGACATTATAAAACAAAGGTAAAATGAAAAAGATTCTGTCAGTAATGACTTTGGCGCTTTGCGCCGTAACGATGATGGCCCAACAACCGGTCATCACATTCAAGACTACCGAACATGATTTCGGTAAAATCAATGAGGCAGATGGTCGTGTGACCACCGTATTTGAGTTCAAGAACGAAGGAATGGAGCCGCTTGTGCTGTCGAATGTACGCGCAAGCTGCGGTTGCACCACTCCAAAATGGACACGCGAGCCGATTGAGCCCGGTCAGACGGGACAAATAACCGTGACATACAACCCGAACGGCCGCCCGGGACGTTTCCAAAAGACCGTGACCATCACGTCCAACGCCACCGAGGCAACTACACGCGTTTATATCAAGGGCGAGGTGATTCCGAAACCGGCAAAACCGGTGAACCAATATCCCGTGCAAATGGGCGAGTTGAGTCTAAAAGCCCAGAGCGTGAACTTCGGAACAGTCAAGAAAGGTCAGAAAATCAACCATGAGATTGAGTATGCAAACCATACCGACCACGATATTACGGTTGAACTTGCCACCCGTTCGGAGGACAATTTCCTGATTTCACAAGTAACACTTGGAACCGTTAAGCCGAACGAGACGGGTAAATTCGTGTTCGTATTTGATTCGGAGATATGCAAACTCTACGGACCGGTTGAATTCGCAGTATATGTGGATGTAAACGGCAAATCCATCCATACGGACGAATACAAACTGAGTTTCAAGGCCGAAGTGGACGAGGATTTCTCGAATCTGAGCGTGGCAGATCGCCAACAAGCTCCGATTATGGAAATGGAAGATGTGATTGACCTCGGTAATGTTGCAGCAGGCAAGAAGGTGAAAAAAGCCGTTTACCTGCAGAACGTTGGTGTGAACGGTCTGATTATCCGCCGCGCATACAATGCCAACGAGTTCATGAAGGTTGAGGCTACGAAAGGTATCATTAAATCGGGCAAGAAAGGCGAAGTCAAGATTGAATTGACTGCCATCATGGACGGTGCGCCGATGCCCGCAGGCGCTTACAGCCGCGAGATTATGATTATCTCCAACGACCCGAACCAACCGAAGAAATCAATAAAAGTTAATTGGAACGTGCAATAAAATGCAACATCCTGAGAACGACAAACAATACAAGGGACTGACGGTCAACGAAGGCGTGCAAAATCTGCCGTCCGTGAATCCGTACGCCACTTTCAAGCGCAAGAAACGTACGCTGAGCGCCCAAGAATATTTCGAGGGTATCCGTCGCGGCGATATTTCGATTCTCGGACAGGCGGTGACGCTTGTGGAATCGAATCTCAATGCAGACCAGGCGATTGCGCAGAAAGTGATAGAAATGTGCCTACCCTACGCCGGAAACTCCATCCGGTTGGGTATCACAGGTGTGCCAGGAGCTGGAAAGTCCACTTTTATTGAGGCGTTGGGCACCGAATTATGCAAGGAAGGCAAACATCTTGCCGTGCTTGCCATCGACCCGTCGTCAGAGCGTTCGAAAGGAAGTATATTGGGCGACAAGACCCGCATGAACGAACTTTCGACCCAAGCGAATGCGTTCATACGGCCTTCCCCGTCCGCAGGCTCGTTGGGCGGTGTTGCCCGCAAGACGCGTGAGACGATTGTGCTGTGCGAGGCAGCGGGATTCGACACGATACTGGTAGAAACAGTAGGTGTCGGGC
Organism: Paludibacteraceae bacterium; assembly: GCA_905233925.1. Classification (GTDB taxonomy): domain Bacteria; phylum Bacteroidota; class Bacteroidia; order Bacteroidales; family Paludibacteraceae; genus Colicola. The sequence goes on along the minus strand of CAJOFV010000017.1, from coordinate 9,177 downwards.
AAAGCGAGACTGCAGCCCATTCGATGGTGGATTATTTCCTGCTGCTGCAAGTAACCGGCACAGGTGACGAACTGCAGGGAATCAAACGCGGAATCATGGAAATGGCGGACGGAATAGCCATCAACAAATGCGACGGAAATAATATTGAGCGTGCGCGCGCTGCGCGCGTGAGTTTCCGCAACGCGCTGATGCTCTTCCCGCCGTCGGAATCCGGATGGAAACCCGATGCAATATGCTGCTCGTCCATTGACCATACCGGCGTCATGGAAGTGTGGCAGAATGTGGAAGATTATATCGCTTTCACCAAGAAAAACGGCTACTTTGAGCACCATCGCACCGAACAAGCCAAGTACTGGATGTACGAAACCATCAACGCCGCATTGCTCAACGGCTTCTATCGCGATGAAGAGATGGAAAAACTCATCCAACGTGCAGAAGAACAGGTTTTGAATAACGAATTGTCAAGTTTTATAGCAGCGAACAGATTATTAGATGCCTACGCCAAGAAAAAATAACAAACCGACCACGCCGAAAGTAGGACCAAACGACCTCGGCAAGTTGCCGCCACAAGCACCGGAACTGGAAAGTGCGGTGTTAGGTGCACTCATGATTGAGAAAGACGCCTACGCTACGATTGCCGACTTACTGCGTCCGGAGTCGTTCTACAAGGACCAGAACCGCCTTGTGTTTGAGGCCATTCGCGCATTGGCAGCGAAAGACCAACCAATCGACGTGATGACCGTGGCTGAAAAACTGAAGTCGCAAGGCACGCTTGCGGAAGCAGGCGGTGCGCTGTATATCAGCGAATTAAGCCGTCAAGTGGCTTCCACGGCACACTTGCGTTATCACGCGCAAATCGTGGCACAGAAAGCAACGGAGCGCGAGCTCATCAGCATGGCGGCGAAGATAGAAGAACAGGCTTACGATGAGACGCAGGATGTGGATGAACTGATGCAAATGGCGGAAGCAGGCATCTTCGAAATCAGCCAACGCGCCCAGAAACGCGATGTGACACAGATTGACCCCGTTATCGAAGAAGCGTTTGCACGTATCCGCAAAGCGTCCAAGAACGAAGGCAATATATCCGGTGTGCCGTCCGGTTTCCATGATTTGGACAAGATTACTTCCGGCTGGCAGAATTCGGACCTTATTATTATAGCCGCCCGTCCGGCTATGGGTAAAACGGCTTTCGTGCTGTCCATGGCGAAAAATATCGCCGTGAACTACGGCAAACCGGTGGCGATGTTCTCGCTGGAAATGAGTAACGTGCAGCTGGTAAACCGTCTGATAATGAACGTCTGCGAAATTGAAGGCGACAAAATCAAGAACGGCAAGATGACCCAAGCTGAATGGTCACAGTTGGAACATAAAATCAATGAATTGCGCGGCGCGCAGATTTATGTGGACGACACTCCGAGTTTGTCCGTATTTGAGTTGCGCTCGAAAGCCCGCAAACTGGTTCGCGAGCATAAAGTGGAGCTGATTATCATTGATTATCTGCAACTTATGAATGCTTCCGGCATGAATTTCGGAAGTCGTGAGCAGGAAATCAGTATCATCTCGCGAAATCTGAAAGCGCTTGCCAAAGAGTTGGATATACCAATCATTGCGTTGTCGCAGTTGAACCGTAATGTCGAGTCGCGTACCGGTGTAGAAGGCAAAACGCCGCAATTGAGCGACTTGCGCGAATCAGGTGCCATTGAGCAGGATGCGGATATGGTTTGCTTCATCCACCGCCCGGAATACTACCATCTTTACAACGACGAAAAGACCGGCAAAGACCTGCGCGGATTGGGACAAATCATCGTTGCCAAGCACCGTAACGGTGCCACCGATTCCATCTGGCTGCGCTTCCGCTCGAAGTTCGCGAAGTTCCAGAATGAGGACGAGACCTTTGATGACGACCTGACACCATTGCCGACCGCAGGAAACGTGACCATCAGTTCGAGAATGAACCAGACCATGTCGCCCGACGGCGCCACACAGGACAACGACGGCGTACCTTTTTAATTGATAATTGATAAAACACATGATACAAAGAACAGTAATAATTGACGCTCTGAAGAGCAAACAATTTAACGAACCGATTAACGTTCGCGGCTGGGTGCGTAGCCGCCGCGGCAACAAGGCGGTAAGTTTCATCGCCCTCAACGACGGTTCTACCATCAAGAATATCCAAATCGTTGTGGACCTGACAAAGTTCCCCGAAGAACAACTCAAGCCCGTAACTACCGGTTCGTGCATTTCAGCAACCGGAATCCTTGTGCCGTCGCAAGGCGCAGGGCAGGATGTGGAAATCCAACTTACCGAACTGGAAGTCTATGGAACTGCCGATCCCGAGCAATATCCGCTGCAAAAGAAAGGTCTGTCGATGGAGTTCCTGCGCACAATAGCGCATCTCCGTCCGCGCACAAACACTTTTGGTGCCGTGTTCCGCATTCGTCACAATATGGCAATGGCGATTCACACCTATTTCCACGAGCACGGCTACTTCTACTTCCACACACCGCTCATTACGGCTTCTGACTGCGAAGGCGCCGGACAGATGTTCCAGGTAACGACCAAGAACCTCTATAATCTCAAGAAAGACGAGCAAGGTCAAATTGACTACTCGGACGACTTCTTCGGCAAAATGGCAGCGTTGACTGTCAGCGGCCAGTTGGAAGGCGAATTAGGTGCCATGGCTCTCGGCAAGATTTATACGTTCGGTCCGACATTCCGCGCCGAGAACAGCAACACGCCGCGCCACTTGGCAGAGTTCTGGATGATTGAACCGGAAGTGGCATTTATCCAGAAAGATGAACTGATGGATCTTGAAGAGGATTTCATCAAGTTCTGCGTACGCTGGGCATTGGAGCATTGTATGGATGATCTTGAGTTCCTCAACCAGTTTGTGGACAAAGGGCTCATTGAGCGTCTCAAATCCGTTGTAAATACGGATTTCGTACGCCTACCCTACACCGAAGGTATCAACATTCTGCAAGAAGCCATCAAGAACGGTCACAAGTTCGAATTCCCCTGCAACTGGGGCGATGATTTGGCTTCCGAGCACGAGCGTTATCTCGTGGAGGAGCACTTCAAGAAACCGGTTATAATGACCGACTATCCGAAAGAAATCAAGGCATTCTATATGAAACTCAACGCCGATGGCAAAACCGTTCAAGGCACCGATGTACTCTTCCCGCAAATCGGCGAGATTATCGGCGGCAGCGTCCGCGAAGAGAGCCTTGACAAACTCAACGAAGAGATCGAGTGCCGCCATATCCCGATGAAGGATATGTGGTGGTATCTCGACACCCGCCGTTTCGGTGCAGCTCCGCACGCAGGATTCGGTCTTGGTTTCGAGCGTTTGATGCTTTTCGTAACCGGTATGCAGAACATCCGCGACGTCATTCCATTCCCGAGAACGCCCAAATCCGCAGAGTTCTGAACATTTATATATGGACAATCAAAAACAACATATAATTAACTTTAGTATTAACCAAAAATTCAAATCTATGCGAAAAACACTCGTAACCTTAGTGGTTTGTAGTATGTCGCTATTCGCAGCAGCGCAAACTTCCCTGAAGGGAACGCTGATTGATGAAACGACTTCGCAACCGATTGTCGGAGCTACCGTTACTCTGGCAAACCAAAACATTTCCACCACGACCAACCAGTCGGGTGAATTCTCGCTACTCTTCCTCGAGCCGATGGACGAAGAAATCGTAATCGAGGCGGAAGGCTACAACGGAACCATTGAACTGGTGCAACTGAAAGAGAATCAGGAGAACCAGATGGATCCGGTCAAACTCTCGGTTAACATTGAGAAAGAGACAAAGGACGAGATTCTTATCAACATCTCGGATGAAGACCTCAATGATGATGAAGGCCGGTCGCAAGCCCAGGCTTCAGCCGCCTCCGCAAGCACAGACGTCTTCAATGCGGCTACCTCATTCGCTTGGTCAACTGCACGTTACCGCAACCGTGGCTATGAGTCGCAGTACGAGACCGTTTACATCAACGGCGTTTCTTTCAACACCGCTGAACGCGGAACGTTCTCCTTCTCTTCGATGGGTGGTCTGAACGACGCAAGCCGTAACAAGGAAGTGGTAATGCCGATGGAAGCGACAAACTTCACCTTCGGTAACATCGGTCAATCAACCAACTACCTGATGAACGCATCGCGTTTCGCACAAGGTTGGAAAATCAGTGCAGCCGGTACAAACCGTAACTACAAAGCCGCTGTGCGTGCTTCGTACGCTACAGGACCTATGAAAAACGGCTGGTCGGTAATTACCCAACTCGCATTCCGTTTCTCGCCCTACACGACCCAGAAAGGCATCATCGGTGAAGGTTCGAACTATTATTCTCTCGGTTATTTCGTTTCCGCAGAAAAGGTTTGGGATAATGGTAACCGTCTGAATATCACCACATTCGGCGCTCCGACAATGCGTGGACAGAACGGCGCGGTTACACAGGAAGTATATGACCTTACCGGAACAAACAACTACAACCCCTATTGGGGCTATCAGGACGGTCACATCCGCAACTCCCGTATCGTGAAATCCTTTGACCCGACCGCAGTTGTTACCTTCGACCTCAACATCAATGAGCACAACAAGATGAAATTTGGTGTCGGTTATCACTACTCATGGTATTCGAACTCTGCGATTAACTTCTACAACGCTCCGGATCCCCGTCCGGATTATTACCGCAACCTGCCTTCCTTCTACTGGGATGGACAGATTGTTGACGGCAACTCGCAACAATTGTACGGCAAAGACGGCAAACACTTCGAGTATGGTAATTTCATCGGTTCGGACATGAACGGTGTTTATCTCGGAGAAGGTTTCGTGGGAGCAGATGGCAACATCGTTGGTCCGTCAGTTGACGCCAATTCGTACAACACGCTTGTTGAGTTGTGGAAAAACCGCGACGACAACACCACGCAAATCAGTTGGGATGCCCTCTATGCCGCTAACTACGCAGATCCTTCGGGTCTTGCACGTTACATGGTTGAGCGCCGTCACAACGATATTGAAGAGGCTACCGCTAATGTGCTTTGGACAAATGACCAGTTCGACCACCTGAAAATGACGCTCGGCGTGGAAGGCAAGTACTCACAAGGTATCCACTACAAAACGATGGACGACCTCCTGGGCGCAAACTACTGGATTGACATTGACCCGTTTGCTGACCGTGATATCAAGGAGTTGGCTACCAACATCGGTATGTCGCAGGAAGATATGGGTCTGGTTAAGCAAAACAACCTCGTTTACTATTTGAAGAACGACGAAGCCCAGCAAATCAAGAATGGTGACCGTTTCGGTTATGACTACCGTATAAATATCGGCAACACCAAAATCTGGTATCAGAACGAATGGAAATTCAACGAAATTGACTTCTACTACGCTATTCAGGGAACATTCTCATCCATGCTGCGTACTACCAACATGTACAATGGTCGTGCATGGTATCTCGCAAGCCTGGCCATTAAAGATGGCAATCCCGATGATGCAGAATTGTATTTGGGCAATTTGAAGCAATACGAGAATCCGCAGAACATGTATATCGGCAAAGCCCACTACTTCTTTGACCCTGCATTCAAGGCTGGTTTCAACTACAAAATCAACGGTCGTAACAAACTGAAATTCAACGCCATAGCAGAGACTCGCGCTCCGTTGGCACGTAACGCTTACATCTCGCAGCGTGTACACGACCGCGCTATTGAATCCATCTATGTACACGATAAGGCCAAGAACCTCAAGGACTTCTTCGCCGCTTCCGAAAAGATTGTCGGCGGTGACTTGACCTACGAGTTCAACTACCCCATCGTTCGTGGTCGTATCACCGGTTACTACACCCGCTTCTGGAACGGTTCCGAACTGAACGGATTCTATGACGATGAAGTTCGTACCTTCGTTAACCAGGCTATCACCGGTATTGACCGCCGCCACTGCGGTGTCGAAGCTGCTGTTGCTGTCAAACTCGGCACATACTTCACCCTCACCGCTTTCACCGCTATCGGCGACCACCGCTACACCAGCAATGCTTACTCTGTAACATCTGCTGAAAACGGTATGGCGCTCGCAACAGACATGTTGACCGGCAGAAATATTTACGAAGTGCGCGACTCCGTCATGTATAACGGTATTCGTGTAGCGCAAGGCCCGCAACTTAATGCCAGCTTGAAACTCAGTTTCTTCCACCCCAAGATGTGGTTTGCGGATGTAACTGTTTCGTACTACGACTGGAACTTCCTTGCTGTTGCTCCTTCGCGTCGTATGATGGCACTCTACACCGGTACTCGCGCCGACGGTACTTCGCTGAACGGCTCTTATACCAATGTTTACACAGAGGACCAGGCACAAGCTTACGACATGCGTCTCAAGAACGAGGATGGTACCTTCATGCTTGACAAGTACGGAAACTATCAGTTGAAATATCCGTACAACTTGCTTGACCAGCAGGAGTCGCTTTCTGCAACCAACCCGCTCAACCGCTTCATGATTGACTTCAGCGTAGGTAAACTCATTTACCTCAAGAACCGTCAATCCCTCTCTATCAACCTCTCTGTTACGAACATCGGTCACAACCTCAATTTCAAAACAGGTGGTTATCAGCAGGCTCGTGTAGCGCGCGCTACGCGTCAGAAAGTTGCTGATGGTGAGAACTCTACCATTACGGCTAACGCATGGAAGTTCCCTGCAAAGTACTACTATGCTTGGGGACCGAACCTCTATGCAACAATTACTTACAAATTCTAATAGGAGGACACAAATATGAAAAAATATAGTTTTATTTCACTCGCATCCATCGCACTCTTCGCGCTGCTGATGCCCGCTTGTACTCCAAATGCTCCGTCGGAGGATTCACTCTTTGTCAACGAAGATAAGGTGAAAGACATTACTTCGGATGGTAAAGTTTACGACCTCGATGAATTCTGCCAAAAGTTCATGACGGAAAAAGGCGATTACGCGCCCTATCGTACCCGTTCGCTCTATGTAAATGGCGGAGATACCATCTATCTGTTCTCTGTGGACACGATTCCGACAGATGGTCCCGGTGTTTATATCCGCGGACGTGTTGCCACCGATGATTACGGAGGAAACTTCTACAAAACGCTTGTCATTCAACAGATTGTAAAGGGTGACCAGCAGAACCTGCGTATCTCTGTCGATATGGGTTCCGCAAGCGGTCTCTTCCATCGCGGTCAGGAGATTCTTATCCGTTGCAACGGTTTGGCTATCGGTCGTTACGCCAACCAACCGCAACTCTGCACGCCCTCCTATAACAACAATATCTGGGCTTATACAGCGAACCAGAAAGTCGGCTGGGCACCCGGTCGTATTCCCGCTCCGCGTTTCCGCGAGGCTTATACGCTCATCGGCAAACCCGAACCGCAGAAACTGGTTTATGACGTAATGGATTTGGCTACTTTGGATGCCAATTATCTCCAAAAGTTCGTGGACGCTTCCGGTCAGATTATGACGGACAAGGACAGTATCCGCCATGCGGATGGACGTTTGGTTAAGATTACCGGCGTACACTTCACCGGAACATGCGATAACCAGGGCACAGAACAGAATCTGGTTCGTTACAATCCTCTTACCGGCGAAGGTAATCCGGAAGTGGCAGACAGTTATGCATACGTATTCGCTCCTTCCACAGGTAACATCGGCTTCCCGCAATCCCGCTACGTGGCAAATGCTGACAACTCGGCAAAAGTCCTCGTGGCTGCATCGGAGTACGCCAAATATGCCTATTATTACGTTCCTGAACCGAAATTTGAAGGAAGTATAACGGGTATTCTGGGTTACTATCTGGACCAACCGCCTTCGGATAAATATCCGTTGACCGCTGCCAAATGGTCGATTACTCCCTGTGACATGGGCGATATTCTGCCGGAGGCACAGGCAGCAAGTGCAGCCCCGCGCTGGATTCCCAAAGAGTGGGAAAAAGATGAACCGCAACCCGAGGAATAAAAATGTCATGGCTTGACATTGTCATATTGCTCCCGCTTCTCATCGGCCTCGTAAGAGGCCTGATGAGGGGACTTATAACCGAGATCATCGCCATTTTGGCGGTGGTCTTCGGTTTCATTGGTGCCAAACTCTGGGGCAAGCTCTTCTCCGGCTGGCTGGTGTCACAGTTCACGTGGCCGCAACCCGTTTGTGACGCGGTCGCTTATGCGCTGCTCTTCCTGGGGATTGCCATCTTGCTGAATATTGCCGGAAAATTACTTTCGAAGCTCCTCAAAGCCATCAATTTGGGATGGATAAACAATGCGCTTGGCGCAACGTTTGGTGTCCTTAAATGGGCTGTGATTGTTTTGGCGCTGGTATTCTGCGTCAACAAACTGGACACGCAGTTTCATTTCATTCAGCCGGATTTGAAGAATCAATCGGTCGTATATCCCGTGGCAGTCGATTGGGCGAACAAAGCTCTTGACTACGTCCAGACATTTTCAAACTGAGAGTCCGGAGAACAGTTTTCTGATGATTGTATATTTAAGTTTGGGTGCTAATCTCGGTAAGCGCGAGGAAACGATAGACAAAGCCGTTGAATTGCTTACCGCTCAAGTCGGACCGCTTATTCGGCGGTCGTCTTTTTTCTACTCCAAGCCCTGGGGGTTTGAGTCTGAACACGACTTTTGCAACATCTGTGCCTCCTTTGACACAGCATTAGCCCCGACTTCCCTACTCCACATCACGCAACAGATAGAAAAAGAATTAGGTCGAATGAAAAAAAGTCAAAACGGCAACTATTCCGACCGACTTATTGACATTGACATTCTGCTGTATGGTGATTTGATTATTGACACGCCGGAGCTGACGATTCCGCATAAAAATATGCAAGAACGGGACTTTGTGATGGTTCCTTTGCATGAAATTGCACCGGATTTACCTGTTTTTTCAAAAAAATAGCATAAAAATTTGGTGGATTGAAAAAAAAGCAGTACTTTTGCACGCTTTTTAATCGAAGGCACCTGTGCCGAGAAAAAAATCGGTTAAAAAACCGCTTTTTTGAGAGGAGGAGATAAGAATCATCAAATCTTCAAATCTTAAATCTTGCAATGCGAACGTAGTTCGCGCATGGTGGTCATAGCTCAGTTGGCAGAGCATCGGATTGTGGTTCCGAGTGTCGTGGGGAGCTTAAGACAAAAACTCTAATCCGTTGTAACTGAATAAGTTA
>CAJOFV010000016.1:17628-51727 GCA_905233925.1 Paludibacteraceae bacterium | reverse complement strand
GCTTACTGGTTCGACCTCGCCGTCGGCAAATCGCTGATGGTCAAGTCGTGGGAACTGCGTCTCGCAGGCTCGCTGGGTTTCCTGTGCTGGCAGACGGATAACGGTCGCCAGAACGACGCACTGATGTACGGTGTTCAACTGCTCGTGAAGTCCGAATACGTCGGGCTTCGTGCCACCTGGGGTGGTTACATGGGCTGGGAGAAATATGGCGACCGGCCGATGACCCTCAAGCTCCGGCTGTCAGGCTACGCCAAAGGCTTCGAGCCGTTTGTGGCGTACCAGTACGGCATCAAAGACTACCCTTTCCACCAAATCCGCGTGGGTTTGGCATATAACATAGACATCCTCCAAAAGAAAGAGCCCAAGCAATGAAACGCCTGCTGTTCATAGTCGGCGCGATGCTCTGCGTGCTCGGCGCGCAGGCTGCCTGGGTGCGTGACACGACGGCGCTGGAAATCAGCCATACCGCCATGACCGGCACGGACTCCGTGCCCGCAGAGTTCTTCCGCAAATGGTACCACCGCAGCGACCTCATCTATTATCTCGAGGCGCTCAACGACCACACCATCATGGAAACCCACACCACCGGTCAGTGGTGGCTGCCCGACCGGCTCTCTTTCGCGGTGAACGGCTTGCCCTGCACCAACAACCGCTACTACATGGACGGATTCCGCGTGGACGACCGCTTTCAGCCCGGCAGCACGGTCTATGTGACCAATATGCAGCAGTACGACCTGGCGATGGATATTCACTCGGGGCAGATGTTCTTCTCCCGTGACACGGCCGCACGTGATTATGTCCGTGCCAGTTACAACTTCGGGCAGGTCGGAAACGGCGCACCCGCGGCAGGCACACAGGCTATTATCAACATCTTCCACCGCTCTGCCGTGCAAAGCGCCGACACCTACAAGCACATCACCGACCGCCGTCATCAGGCGGGTGCAGGAACGCTTGCTGCGGCATATACCTTCCGCGACAAGGACGGCAACAACTACCGCCAGCACCTCTTTGCCGCTTACGGACAGCGGCTCATCACGAAGGAAGACCAGTGCGGACTCATCCTTTCCGACCCGCTCTACAACGCCTATTATTATAAGGTGCAGGCAGACGGCGAAATCCCAATCTTCAAATTTTCAAATTTTCCATACAGCGAAGCAGATCGTTCGAACGAAGTGAGATTAGAAATCTTCAAATCCCTTTTTTACCGTGTGAACTTCTCCGGCCGTGCTGACGGCGGCAGCGAGTACCTCTACAACTTTGCCGAGGTCTATGACCACAAGAACTACACCGCTTCCCTCTACGCCAAACGGCAGTACTTGACCACCGGACTGACCTGGTCGCTCAACACCGTCAGGCACGATAACCAGTCCTTCAGCAAGAACATCATCGACCAGGACGGCGAGAGTTTCGCGCCCTGGATCGCGGACGGCAACACCCACGACCTCTCTTGGGCGGTCAACTACGAGCAGCCCGTGCTCCCCTGGCTCAGCGTACATGTCGATGCCTATAACTCGCTCATTCACTTCAGCCCGACCAACGAAACCTTCTCCAACGACATCTACTTCCAAAACCCGCTCATGACCACGCCCACCGCCCTCTACCGCTACGACTGGACGTCAAAGGCCTTCACCGGCGGCATTCTGGAGAACACCCTCGGCGTCAAAGCGCACTACGCCCTGTGTCGCCAACTCGATATAAACGGCTTCATAGACTTCACGTTGGACGGCATGCTCCTCCGCAACAAATCCAAAGTCTCCCCGAACTGGCAGGCGGGTGTCAACTTCGACCTCCACCCCTGCAAGTGGTTCGAAATGGGCTTGACCGTCGCACACGAACGCCTGCCTTATACCGCCGACTACCTGCGTTACTTCTCGGACGACTACATGAACGCCGACATCTACTACGCCGGCACGAACACCCTCTTTGCGACCACCGGCGGCAAGTACCACCACTACAAGAAAGGTCTCCACCAGACATCCTACCTCGAGGTCAATATCCCCATTCGCTTTGTCTTCGGAAAAGGACGCCACGAGATCGTGCTCCAGAACAGCTACAAGAAGTTCTTCAACGTCTGGCACACATACTACCGCGGCGACGCTTCGCAGTACGGCTATTATGTCAATTACGACCATGACCCCGCCTACGAGGACAACGCCACCGTCTTCTATCAGTCCGCCGGCGTCAAGGAATACGAAGTCGGTTACACCGAACCCTTTGGCACGAATGGCCTCCTCAATTCGCCTTATTACTTCTCGCAGCTGACGCGCTATACCTACACCGGACGCAAGGTCATTGTCTCGCTCGGCTGGCAGTCTATGCAGGCGGCGGGATATGTCGGACTGGGCAACGGTGCCAACAGCAACACCATCGGCACACTCTCCGAAACAACTGCCAACCCCAACACCGCGAACGTCATCAATAACCAGGACGGACGCTATCCTGCGGTCAGCCGCATGGATCTCGACAAAGGTTATGTCGCACGGTTCTACCTCGCTTATAACATCTGCAAATGGGCGCAGGCGGGCTTGACCTTCAAATGGACAGACGGCAAACCCTTCACCGCCTATAACTACTTCTACCGCAGCGCGGCTGATTCGCCGGACGGAGGTGCGGAGGTGGCTATTCTGCCCCGTAACTCCCGCGGCACGAATCCCACCGACCAGAACTTCGGCACGCGCCACGGCGCACATTTCCATTGCGACCTGCACGTTCAGGGCACGTGGAAGGTCAAGGACACGTCCATGTGTCTCAATGTCGAATGTTATAATGTCTGGGACTTCTGCCACGACCTCTGTGAAATGGCATTCGTGCAGGACATCCCTTACGCCGCCCGTGCCTCGATGATTCTCACCGTCCCCACCGGCATCCTCACCACCTTCACGGTGGAACTGTAAAAAATCACGGTGGAGTAGTAAAAAAAAAGTGCGATTTTGTCGCTCTTTTTTTGAACTCATCGCACCTTTGGTGCTACTCATCCGTTCACCCGTTAAACGTTAAACCTTCCCCTTCACCCTTCCCTTTAGGGGAGGGTCGGGGAGAGGCTTTTCCACCCCGTTTTTCCCAAAGGTCGCCCAAAGGTCACCCAAAGGTCGCCCATAAGTCGACCAAAGGTGACTCAAAAGTGTCACAAAGGTAACCCAGATGTCAAGGGTGCTTATACCGTGCTTACGCCGTACTTTGTAAATACTAAATTACACATTAAACATCAAAAAATTTGTACATATCAAAAAAAAGTAGTACCTTTGCGGCGAAATGCGCGGACGGATACGGTTTTTCATAGGGTATTATGTGTTCTGGGTGCTGTTCTTCGCGGCGCAGAAGCCGCTGTTTATGCTGTGGCAGCACCGGCTGTTGGGCGAAATACGCTGGACGGACTGGTTCCTTGTGCCGTGGCACGGACTGCCGCTTGATTTAAGTGTCGCCGCTTATCTGACTGCCGTTATCGGTGTGCTCCTCTGCGTGAGCTGCTGGGTAAACGCGCGTGTCATTCGCAAAATAATAGATGCCGTAACCGCCGTGTTCCTTGCCGTCGCCCTCTGCGTCATAATCGGCGACAACGGCAGTTTCCCCTTCTGGGGTTATCATCCGGACAAGGATGTCTTTGCCTACCTCGCGACCCCCAAAGAAGTGTTAGCCTGTGCGCCGTGGTGGATGTGGTGTCTCGGCGTAGTCCTGTTCGCCGCCCTGTTCGCGGGATGGTGGTGGTTGAAAGTGAAAAGTTTAAAGTTTAAAGTTGAAAGTATAAAGTCTAAAGTTGAAAGATGGAAAGGCACGGTGGTGCTGCTGGTGCTGACGGCGTTGCTGTTCCTCCCAATGCGGGGAAGCGTGACAGTTTCGACCATGAACACCGGACGGGCGTACTACTCCGACAACCGGATGCTGAACCTCGCGGCGGTTAATCCGGTCTTTAATATCGTGGAGTCCCTCAGCGAGAATACCTTTGATTCGTCCCGCTACCGTTATATGCCTTCCCACGAAGCTGCCGCGCTGGTGCACGACATCCGTCCGGACAGCGGAAAACCGGCAACATATTTCCTGTCTTCGGAACGGCCGCATGTGGTGCTCTTTATTCTGGAGAGCTTCTGCAAGACCGCGTGGGAAGCTATGCCGAACCTGCAACGGCTTGCCAAAGAGGGCGTCTTTTTCAATAATGTATATGCCAACTCCTACCGTACGGACAGAGGCGTTGTCGCCGTTTTGGCAGCGTTCCCGGGCGGGGCATCCGGTTCGGTGATGCTCGTTCCGGCAAAGTCGCAGCAGCTCCCCCAAATAGGACAGGTGCTCAAAGCCGAAGACTACGACCTCAAGTTCTATTACGGCGGCGACGAGGATTTTACGAACATGCGCTCGTTCCTCGTAACGGGCGGCTTCGAGCAACGCGTGGCAGACCGAGACTTCCCGCTGTCCGACCGTATGAGCAAGTGGGGCGTGCCCGACCATATCCTGTTTGACTACGCTGCCGGAGATATCGTAAAACGCGCTCCCGCAAGCAAGACCTTCTCGGTGATTCTGTCCCTCTCGTCGCACGAGCCGTTTGAGGTGGACTGTCACCGCTTTGCGCATCCGTACCTCAACGCGATAGCTTATACGGACAGTTGTCTCGGGGCGTTTGTTGATACGCTCAAGACCTCGCCCGAGTGGAACAACACCGTGGTGGTCGTGCTCGCAGACCACGGTTATCCGTACCCCGACGGTATTCAGAACTTCGAGCCGCTGCGCTACCGTATTCCGCTGGTGTTCACCGGCGGCGCTGTCCGGCAAGCACAGACAGTGTCCACGCTCGGGTCGCAAATTGATTGGGTACCGACGCTGCTGCACCAGATGCATCTGGACGCGGAGCAGTTCACTTTTGCCAAAGACTTGACGGACACCATCCGCACACCCTATGCGTACTATCATTTCGTGGACGGGTTCACGTACATCACCCCGACCGACACCACCGTCATCGACGCCGTTACGGATAAACCGATAAATGCGAAAATGAGTAAATGTGAAAATGAGAAAATTGCTCACGCCATCACGCAACGCATTTACGAAAGCCTATGAAGTGTCTGATAAGCATATTATCCCTCTTGCCGCTGAAGGTGCTGTATTTCCTCGGCGACGTGTTCACGTACCCGCTGATGTATTACCTGGTGGGCTACCGCAAGCGGCTGGTGCGCAAGAACCTGCGTTTGAGTTTTCCTGACAAGTCCGACGCGGAGCGCAAAGCCATAGAAAAGCGCTTTTATCATCACTTCGTGGACTTGATTGCCGAGGTCATTTGGTCGTACCGCGCGACGGAAGAGGATATGCTGGCGCACTTCGAGTCGGTGAATGTCGATAAGGTGGAGCAGTGGGCGCAGCAGAAAGGCGGCGTCATCTTCATGCTCGGTCATTTGGGCAACTGGGAGTGGACGGCGGAGGTGCAGCACCGTTTCACCAACCCCGAAATGCAGCATTACAATGTGTATCGGCCGCTCAACAGCAAGTCCGCGGACAAGGCCATGACCGCTATTCGCGAGAAACGCAGCGGAACAGGCAGCAATATTGAGAAGAATTTTCTTCTTCGCCACCTCGTGCAGCTCAAGAAACAGCAGGCGAAGTTCACGCTCGGGCTTATTGCCGACCAGAAGCCTTCGCCGCGGAATGCGCATTACTGGACGACCTTCCTGAATCAGGACACGTCCTTCCTGGACGGCGGCGAGGTAATCGCCAAGAAGTTCGACTACGTGGTGACCTATGTACACATGACCTCCAGCCGCCGCGGACACTACACCGCCCGTGTGGATTTGATTACGGACAACGCCCCCGCAGCTGCGCCCAACGAAATAACCGAACAGTTTGCTCGCCGCCTCGAAGCGAACATCCGCGAGCAGCCCGAACTGTGGCTCTGGACGCATAACCGCTGGAAGTGGCAACGCCCCCAAAACGATAAGATATGAATACTTTCTGGAAATCCATAGGATACATCGTGCTGATTCACCTGCTCTGCCTGGCAGCGATGAGTCTGTGCCGCGTGCTGTTGCTGCTGACGAATCTGCGCTGACACGCGCCATGCTTATCGGCGTCAAGTTCGACAACCTCGTCGCCTGCTACACGGCGGCGCTGCCCTTGCTCGTAACGTGCATTTATATGCTCGTCTTCATGCACTGCGCGTGGTTCAAGAACGCGTACAAGCACTATGTCAACGCCGTGGCATGGTACTATGGCATCGTTTATACGCTCGTGCTCTTTATCGAGGTGGCGAACGCAAGGTACTACCATTTCTTTGAGAACCACCTGACGATTTCCGTTACAGACTGGTTTGGCTTCGCAGGTACAACGGCAGGCATGATCTTCCAAGACAAGGGGAATGTGTTGTTCTTCATGGTGGCGCTTGTGCTCATCATGCTGTACTGGTGGGCGGTTTTCGCTGTTGCGAAGGAGCGGAGCATAGACGAACCCGACCCTACGGCGCTGACGTATGTGTATGGTGTCCTCTCGACCGTCTTGCTTGCCGGACTGTGCTTCTGCGGCATGCGGAGCAGCTTCCAGCGCTTCCCGTTGCAGGTCAGCTTTGCATACTTCTGCGACAAACCATTCTATAACCGCCTCGGTGTAAACCCAATCGTGAGCATCATCAACAGCATGGACTACAAGCGCGACGAGATTCCTGCGTTCCTTGTCTCCGGCGACGAATACACACAGGATGACATCTGCCGCCCGATGACGCCGGAGCGGGTGGTCAGCGTTGAGAATCCCAACGTCGTTCTCGTACTCATGGAATCCATGTCGTCAATAAACCTTACCCGCTCCTACAATAACCAGCCGCTGACACCGTATCTCAATAGCCTGCAGCAGAAGGCGCAGTACTGGAGCAACTGCTTCTCGGCGGGGATTCATACGAACAACGGCATCGTGGCGTCGATGTACGGCTATATGCCGAACTTCGCCAACACAATCATGGGGCAGCAGGCCTGCCGGTTCACGGGACTGCCCTACTGGCTGCGGCGGAACGGCTACGAGACCCTGTGTTTCATCACCAGCCACCCGCAGTACGACAATATGAACTCCTTCTGGCGGGACAATAACATTGAGACCATTTATTCGCTCTATGATTATCCGTCGTCTGCTGCGGTGAATAACTTCGGCGTGCAGGATGATTATATGTTCTCCTTTGCCGTTGAGACCCTCAGCAAACGCTCTTCCGGCAAGCCGTTCTTCGCAACGCTCCTGACCGTGAGCAACCACGCGCCCTTCGTTGTACCGGAGGAATACAAAGACTGTGGCAGCATCGACGACGAACGTATGATAGCCTACGCGGATGACGCCGTCAGACAATTCGTGGAAGCCGCGCAGCAAACAGAGTGGGGGAGAAACACCGTCTTTGTGCTTGTGGCAGACCACGGCACACCGCTCAAGTCACCCTATGAGATGGTGTTGACGTACAATACGATACCTGTTTTCATCTTCGGCTGCGGCGTTCCTGTGCAGGAAATAAGCCACCCGACCATGCAAGCGGATATTTATCCGACGGTGTTGAGTCTGCTCGGTATTCCGTTCACGAACAACTGCCTTGGGGAGGATGTGCTGCACGAGCAACGCCCGTATTCGGTCTTCGTCAGCAACGAACACCTCGGCTGTTCCGACGGCGAGTACTTCTACTGCTACAGCCTAACCACCGGTTTGGAGAAGCTATATCATATCGGCTCTTCGGAAGACCTCTCGCAAACCGAACCCGAACGTACTGCCGCCATGCGCAACTACGCCAAACGAACACAATATCTCAACCTGCTCTCGATGCAGAACAAATGGACAGAGCCATGAAAATAGCCTACGATGCCAAACGAATGTACCATAACCACCGCGGACTGGGAAACTACAGCCGCGACGTGTTGCGCCTCATGGCGACCTATGCGCCGGAGAATGAGTACCTGCTTTTTGCTAAGCCGACAGACAAATACTCCTTTCCGCAAACTACCACCGTTGCGCCGGAAGGTATCTGGAGAGCACTTCCGTCGCTTTGGCGCAGTTGGGGCTGCACGCGTTCACTGGACGGCGTGGACATCTACCACGGCTTGTCGGGAGAGATTCCTTGTGGCATCAAGCCGCCCGTCCGTACGGTAGTGACGGTGCATGACGCTATCTTTCTGCGTTATCCGGAGCTGTATTCGCTTACATACCGGCACTTGTTCCGGCGCAAAGTACAATACGCCTGCGACCACGCAGACCGGATTATTGCTATTTCCGAGCAGACCAAATGCGACATTATAGACTTCTTCCATGCGGACGAGCGCAAAGTACAGGTTATTTGTCAGGGCTGTAACAATATTTTCCGTCAGCCGGTTACGGACGAGGCGCTTGCCGGTGTCAAAGCACGCTATAATCTGCCGGAGGAGTTTATCCTCATTGTCGGTGCAATCGAGCCGCGCAAGAACCTTGCCAACCTCATCCGTGCCGTTGCAGCGGCGCGGATGTCTGTTCCTGTTTTTGCACTCGGGGCACATACAAAATACGCGGATGAATGTGTACGCATCGCCGGACAACTGGATGTACGGCTGCACTGCCTGTATAATGTACCCTTTGCAGACTTTCCGGCAATTTATAAAGCCGCCACACTGCTTGCTTATCCCTCATTCTTCGAGGGATTCGGAATTCCGATTTTGGAGGCCATGTGCATCGGTGTGCCGGTGGTTACTTCAACAGGTTCGTGCTTTGCGGAAACCGGCGGCGACGCAGCGTTATATGCGAATCCTGCAGACCCCGAGCATCTTGCACAGCAACTGCAAGCCGTGCTTTCGGACACGGCGCTCAAGCAGTCCATGATAAAGAAAGGCTATGCACAAGCGGCAAACTTCACGGATGAAAAAGTGGCGGCAAACCTGATTAATATGTACGCCGGTTTGAAATAGTACCCGTCTGCCTTACGAGGCAAAGGAACGGTACAGGCGGAGGTAGGTATTAAGGTGGTTGACCCACGAGAAAGATGTGGCGTAATCGAACGCTTTGTCCAGAGATGCTGCTGTCGCCTGACGGATAGTTTGGCGGATGAGTGCAGCAGATTCGGCGGCAGGATAACCTTTGGCAAAGAAGGAAACATGGCGGTCACCGATTTCAATCAGCGAGGTCTCGTGTGAGCAGATAACCGGCTTGCGGAACAACATCGCCTCGACAACCGGCAAACCGAAGCCCTCAAACAGCGAGGGGAATACAAACGCCGTGCAGTGGCGGTAGAGCCAGACCTTTTCTCCCTCTGAAACCAATCCCGACAAATGAACGTTCGTGAGCCCCTTTGCGGCTATTTCCGCACGGATGCGGTCTGCGTAAGGTGTGTCATTCTTGCCGGCAATATACAGCTGATACTCAGGCAGTTGCGCCATAATATCCAGCAGCACATGGAAGTTCTTCTTTTCCTTGATTTCACCAATCGAGAATAAGTGCGGCTGTTTGACGCCGGAGACCGGTTGCTCGGGCTTGAGATCGATACGCTCGATGCCGTTATAAACGACTTGCACCGGTTTGCCGTTCAGGTGCATGAAACGCTCCGTTTCGGCTTTTGCGAAGCGGGAAATGGCACAGACAAGGTCGGCACGGTTGACTTTGTGCTGTATTTTGGCAAGATACTTGTCCACCTTTGCGCCGGATTTCTCGTAGGCAAAGTTAAAGTCATGAACGGTAAGGATGTAGTGTTTGGCAAAGGGTTGGTAGCGGGAAAGCTGATGAATGGCGTGCCAAACATCAAAACGCTTGCCGATAAGCCACGGGAAGACACGGTATATCTTGCGCGAAACGATATATTGCACTTTGTCGCCGAAAGCACCGACAAACTTCTTGGGCAGAAGCAGCCAAATCTGTTCGTCCGGTTGCGGGACATACGTATCACGGAAATAATAACCGTAGTTCAACGCCACTTGCCCCAAACCGCAGTTGACGTTCTTTAATATCGACAAATCAATGAGTATCTTCATAATTGCAAAGTGTAAAGCACCAGGACAAAGCGATTATCGTTGAGCCGGCTAAAAAACGGAAGGGCATTTCAATAAGCATGAGCGGCAGCAAGGCGAGCGTGAAAACAAACGGCAGATAACGTCGTGTGCGGAAGGCATTGTAGAACACCGACAGCAACATGACTATCAGAAGAATGAGTCCGGCAACGCCGGTCTGCATCCAGTCGCCGAGGAACTGGTTATGCGGGTAGAAAGCCGTTGCCGTTGCGTAGTCCGGCCACCACTTTTGGAATTCGTAGCCGATAACTTCCTCTACATGCGCGTAAGTCAAGCTGCCTATGCCGGTTCCATACCACGGTGTGACGGCGATATAATCTTGCGCGATTTTGAAAAGCCTTGAGCGGCTGTAATCTTCCGTGAAATTGTGCGACCACATCGGGTTGGCTATCAAAATGCCCGCCAAAAGCAGGAGGAAAACCGTTAATGCAATAGCGAGCTTGACTTTGCTGTTGCGGAGAAGATAAATCACGCCCGCGAAGCAAACAATGACCCACATGACGAAACCGACACGGCTTTGCGATATAATGAGCACCAATAAGGTCAGAAGACAGCCATAACCTGTCTCAAGGGCGGAAAGGCGTTGCTTGTCCCGCAAATAAAAGAGCGCTGCAGCGGTGGCTGTAATCCAAATGGCGTTATAAGACGGATGGCATGCTCCGCTCCAGGCAAAGACAACATTATAGACCGGAATAAGATTCAGGAAGAGGAACTTCTTGAGCTCGAGAAAAACAGTGCAGGGAACGCCTCCCCGTGCGGCTTCGTAGATGCCACACCCGACAGAAAGAAGGCAGGCAATAAGGGCTACCCGTACAAAGACCAGCAACAGGGCTTGGAAATTATCCTTATCAGTATGAATGAACAGAAATGCTATCGGGTAGGCAAGTACCGGAACCAAATGGTTAAGGAAATGCTGTCCGTCGTGCTTGTCGGTTGTCCAAAGCATACTCAAGGCTACCCACGTAAAGTAAAGAATCATCGTAATCTGGAACAGGGACGGCCAGTTGAACCGGCGTTGTTTGTCAAAAGCGAATGCAACCAATGTACACACAAAGAAAATGACCTGTGCATCCAAATATGTCCGGGGGCGGTGCACCACCGATGCCAAAAGCAAGACTAACCCGACAGAGAGTAATTGCTGCGTCCACGGCAAAGCACGGAACGACTTGCTGCAAAGATACGCAATGACAGGAACGGACAATGCCGCCAAGGAAACAAACCACATGTAAACGGGGTATTCTTCCGTACATTCATTGAAGAATATAGGCGTCTCGGGTTTGATGAAATGACAAACCAGCCACCACAGCAGCAAACTTCCTACGCCGGCCAAAACATAAATGTTATTGGTTAACAAGGCTTTGATATCAAGGCGTTTTTCAGTAGGCATAAAGGTCATATATTTGTTGAACCAAACGGTTGTAGTTGAAGTCCTGTTCGATGCGTTTGCGTGCAGCTGCACCTAAAGTTTGACGGTAGGGCTTGTCGGCACATAGCCGCTCAATGGCAGTAATCCATTTTTCCCAGTCGCCTGCAGGTAAAATGACGGCTTCTTTGCCGTCCCTCGCGAACTCAGGCTGTGCGCCGGAGTTAGAAGAAATGACAGCCGTCCCGAGTGACATGTGTTCCAGTAGCGACAGAGACGCTGCCTCAGGCACAATGGACGGAACAACCCCCAAGTCGCATTGGGTAATGAGGGAGGCTATGTCCGTACGGAAGCCGAGGTGGAAGATATAGCCTTGTAAGGCAGGGTGTGCCAGAATAGCTTCAAATGCTTCATGGTCGGCCTCTGCCACTTCGCCCGCAAGGATAAGGATGTATTTGCGCGAGAACGAACCGGCGATAGCTTGGAGGAGTTGTATAATGCCTTTCTCCGCGCAAATGCGACCATGATAAAGGACTAATGGCAGGTCGTCAGTGATACCGAGTTCATGCCGCAAGGTCGGTTCAATGTTGGGCATTTCGGGAACGAAGATGCTATTGTGAATAACTGCCGTGCGGCGGCAACTGCGACGAACGGCTGCATTACAAAGGAAAGTGTCCGCCACTTTTTGAGACACGAAGATGAATGCATCAAAGTGCCGATAAGCCCAAAGCCATGATCTTTTGTGCTTCGCCGGAGCAACAAGGTGCTGTGTCGCAATCAGGTGCAGAGGCTTGCTACAGAGGATTTTGGCGTAAACACTCACAAAATATTCTTTCAGGTTGTGTACATGCAGTACATCCACATGCTCGCGGCGGATGATGCGCGACAAGTGCCATGCTTCACAATAATCGAATTTGCCGTTTTTAGTGTGCGGGTAAAGGGGGTAAACTGTACCAAGATTCTGCCAACGGGCAATAAGGTCGTCCGGTGTGTCCGGTTGACAAACAAACACAAAGCGCATGTGGTGCTGTTTCACCAAAGCGTTGCAGAGGTCGGAGATATATTGCTCTCCTCCGCCCCAGAACGGCGATGCTATGTGATGCAGTACAACCATTTGCTATTTGCGAAATCTCCAAAAACGCCGCCAATACTTGATGGTCAAGCGACGGCATTGTGCCTTATCAAATCCCCGTGCTTCTGCGTATGTTTCGGCCAGCAACACAAAGAAATCTTCTTTTCCCCACAAGCGGCAGAAGTTGCGGCAGGCAGCACGCAAGCCGACCGGTTTGCCGAAACGCATTCTGTTGATATCCACCAACTCAAAGCGGGCATTTCCTTTTTCGTCAAGGTCGAAGAGAATATTTCCCGGCGAATAATCCTTGTGAAGGATGTTCTTGCTGTGCATGTTTGCCGTAAACTGCGCAAACTGGCGGATAATGTGCTCGTAGCCCTCAGTCCCATGTGCACGGAACTCATAGAAGTTTCGCTTGAGCGGACTGACTTCCGTTACAAGATATGATTCGCCAAGCCAGCCCAAACGGTTCTCCTGCAAAAGGTAGGCTACGGGGGTGGGAGTGCCGATACCGCATTCTTCCAAACGGCGGGCATTCTCATAAGCGCGTTTGGCTTTCGGCTGGCGGAAATATGCATAGGCGAGTCTGTTCCCAAGAGCCGGACGATGAAAGCGCTTGACGCATAGTTTGATGCCGCCAGGTAATTCCGTATCAATCAGACGGATTTGATTACGAGCGTCGTAAATAATTTCGCCTTGACGGGAAAAAATATGTGGCAGTTGTTCCAGCCAACTGCGCAAGTGCTCATATTTAGGATTAACGACCAACACGTTCGATTATTGTTTGCGGGTCAATATTCAGGCAGCGATAATCACCGAACCGGCAGGGCTTATTGCCATAAATGCTACAAGGCCGGCAAGGTAAGTTTCGCTGAATACAGTCTTCTTCCTTTTGCCCGACGCCCAGAAATCCTGCCATCGGGTGGGTGGCTCCCCAGACGCTGACAACGCGTGTGCCGACCAAAGAGGCAAGGTGCATGTTGCTGGAATCCATCGTTATCATAACGCGGAGCGAGCGAATCAGTTCCAGCTCTTCAGACATAGACATTTTGCCCGCCACACATTCGGTATTCGGATATTTTGCAGCCCATGATTCCAAGATGGAGACTTCTTCTTCTCCCCCGCCGAAGAGGTAAATTTTCTCGCCGGATTTGCTCAAGGCGGCAACAACCTGCTCCATTTTTTCAAGTGGGTAGATTTTGCCCTTGTGTGCGGCAAACGGTGCTATTCCTATGTTGCTCTTGTGTTGGGGCATTATTGAACGTCATCAGAAATTACATGTCCGGGCAGGCGTCGGAGATTATATTGTGACGCCATTATCTCGCCGTAAGCACCGGCGCTACGCATGGCCAGGATATCGCCTCGCTGTACTGCCGCAATTTTATAGCCCTGCACAAAGACATCGCTTGATTCGCAAATTGGGCCGACGATATCGTACAACTGCTCTTCGTCATCCGGGTGCGTGAGGTTCTCTACGCGGTGGAAAGCACCATATAAAGCAGGACGGATAAGGTCTGTCATACCGGCATCCACAATGGCGAACTGCTTGTTTTCGCCGTGCTTGACATACAGCACACGGGTTATCAGGTTGCCACACTGTGCGACGATGGAACGCCCGAGTTCGAAGTGCAGGTGCTGATTAGGACGCAGCGAAATACCGTTGCGCCACGTGGCAAAATACGCCTTAAAATTCGGAATAGGGAAGTGGTTGGGATGTTCGTACAAGATTCCCAATCCTCCGCCGACGTTGATGTGTGTAACAACTGCCTGTACGTTGTTGCCGAACTCGTCTATGCACGTCAGCTGCTCAACATCAGTGACTAATTGGTTGATTTTTTGAGCAAGTTGCTCAAAAGGCTGCATATCGGTAATCTGTGAGCCAATATGAAAATGCAGCCCGAGAAAAACAACATTAGGCAGACGGTAGCACAGACGCACGGCATCTGCCAGAAAACGCAAAGGAATACCGAACTTGTTTTCACTTAATCCGGTTGTTATTTTTGCGTGCGTATGTGCATCCACATTCGGGTTCACACGCAGGCATACGCGTGCGCGAGTCCCCATATTGCCAGCCAACTGGCTTATAACTGCCAGTTCTTCCGTGGACTCGACATTAAAACACAATATGCCTTGTTCCAGTGCGTACTGTATTTCGCTGTCCATTTTTGCGACACCGGCAAACACAATCTTGTCTGCCGGAAAACCGGCATTAATAGCCGCACGGACTTCTCCTCCGCTTACACAATCTGCGCCCACGCCGCTCGCCGCAATCGTTTTAAGTATGGCATCAGTAGCACAGGCCTTTATGGCATAGTGCACATGCCAATTAGAATCTTGCGATTCACTACGCATGACTTGCAGCGTTTCGCGCAGCACATCCATGTCGTAATAGTAATACGGAGTAGCAAACTGGCTTAACTGTTTTACCGGAAATTGACCAACCATCATAGGGCATACAAGTTTTAGAAGAGACAACGGCTTAATGCCTGAAGTGCTTTCACTTTGTTATCCGAAGATACCAACAGGGAGATATTATGGTCAGATCCGCCATAACTAATCATACGAATAGGAATATCCTTGAGAGCCGTAATGACAAGCGATTCCAAACCTTGATTGTTCGGGCGCAAATCACCGACGACAGAGATAATGCTCATATTGCCCTCCACCGATACTGTGCCCAGCGTGCGCAGTTCCGCCAAAATCTCCTTCAAATGGCTGTCGTTATCCACAGACATTGAGACTGCCACCTCGGACGTGGTAATAAGGTCAATAGCGGTGCGGTATTGCTCAAAGACTTTGAATACGCGGCTCAGGAAACCGTATGCCATCAACATCCGGTCAGACTGTACACGTACGGCGTAGATACCATCTTTGGCGGCCACGGCTTTAATGGTACCGGAAGATGTGTGGTTGTCAATATATGTGCCCGGCGCGGAAGGCTCCATTGTATTGAGCAGGCGGACAGGAACGTTGTGCATTTTTGCAGGCAAAATACAAGTCGGGTGCAGAATCTTCGCTCCGAAATACGCCAACTCCGCCGCCTCGTCGAAACTGAGGTTCCGCAAAGGTTTTGTGCCTTCCACATAACGCGGGTCATTGTTGTGAATACCGTCAATGTCCGTCCAAATCTGTATTTCGTCCACTTCCAAAATCGCGCCGACAATGGAGGCGGTATAATCACTGCCGCCTCGGCGGAGATTATCAATCTGTCCTTCCGTGTTGCGGCAAATGAACCCTTGTGTGATGATGTAAAGATGTTCGCCTGTTTGTGCCAATTGCTCGCGCAATAGACGTTCGGTCAGAAGCATATCAGGCTCTCCGTCGTTGTTGAGACGCATGTAGTCCAAAGCCGGCATTAATGCTGCGTCAAGCCCCTGCTGCACCATGTAGGTGGTCATCATGGTGGTGGAAATCAGTTCTCCGTAACTGACGATGTCTTTTTCTACCTGTGGCGTAAACGGCTGTAAGCATCGGCGACGCAACGTGCTGAAGAACGGCTTAAGAACGGCATAGTCTATCCCGAGCCCTTCGCACTCGGCGCGGTACTTCTTTTCCAATATATTCATTGTATCTGTTGCACCGCTGGCGTTGCCGACACGGATATATTCAGCCATCTGTAACAACTGGTTCGTAGTGCCGGACATAGCGGACAAAACAATTATTTTCTGTTCACCGTCTGCCACTAATTCTGCCACTGCTTTCATACGGGCGGCCGAACCGACACTGGTGCCTCCGAATTTTAGAACTTTCATGTGTTGTATAATTTATAATGTTTTAACAATAGTCTGGCGGTAACGATCCGGCATCGGGACGAGTGCTTTTTTGTGCTTGTTCCACCGGCATGTCAACCACCATTTTGCAAAGCGGGCTTTGGTCATTATAGTGACGCGTTTACCTGCCAAACGGAAACGCATGTCAAGATAGCGGCTCCGAAGCACATTGTGGCAGTCAATGACGGCATCGAACTGCTTGTAATCAATGTCTTGCAGGAGCATATTCAATCCTTTAATACCTTTGTGGCGGCCTTTGAGATTTGCTCCATAGAACCGGACACCGGTAAACAACGGAGCCATTTGCTGTCGTGAGAGCACGGCTATTTCTGTGTCCGAAGTCAAGGCAATACCGTTGAGTACCGCTGCCAGCATAGCCACATCGCCTAATGCCGAAAACCGTATGACAAGCACGCGCTTCACTTACTTCTTGCCGTAGAGTACCGGATTGAGACTCGGATCATTGTACATTTTCATCTGGCGATAGACCTTCATGATACGAGTGCCATCGGCATAGTCTGCAAGGAGTTGGCTGATGGAAGTCGTCATGTCGGACAGTTGCTCTTTGAGTACTGCCATTTTGGCGACACACTTCTCATGTTGCTCCATGCTGACATCTTTGCGGTCTACTTGCTCCTGCATATGCCATAGTTTGACGTGCAGAATACTGAGACGGTCAATTGCCCAAGCGGGACTTTCCGTGTTAATACGGGATCCTGCTTTCGGTTGCACATGGTGAAACTGCTCCCAGAAGTAAGAGTCGATGCGCTCTACAAGATCTGTGCGCTCCTGATTACTATGGTCAATCCTGCGTTTCAACGCCAACGCTTCTACCGGATCAATCTGCGGGTCACGAATAATATCTTCGAGATGCCATTGCACGACATCAATCCAGTTCTTGAGATACAAATCGGCTTCAATAGTGCCTGATTGGTAAGGATTGATAATGGGAGCATCCACATTATCTGTTTTGTGGTAGTCTTTGACCGCCTGTGCAAAAATCTGATTTGCTGTTTCTACAAAAGTCATATATTTAGTAGTTTGTGATTAGTCCTTGTTTGGTAATGGTAAACATGAAACCATAACTTCCTTTATGCTCTTTGTCCCCTACATCGCCTGCCAGCGAGAGCCCGAATTCCAAATCCCATGCTTTTTGAACGCGCTTTTTGACTTCGAGCAGAAAGGCGTTTGTCGTTTGTTTCGGGAGCGGCGCTTTGTACGTGCCATAACTTGTTGCATGCGTATAAACAGCACGGTACCGGAATCCGTATATATCGCCTTTCAGTCCTGCAAAATAAGCCATTACGCGATTGTTTTGCGGCGAGCAGAACGAAGACCCCATACAACGTCCGAAATACGTCCATCCCTGGGCATAAACGATGTTATAGTAATAATTGTCGTTGCCGCCGAATACGTATCCGTCGCGGTCGTGATATGGCCCGGACTGGTCAGTTGTCTGAAGAAATTCAAGCGTCAGCCCCGAGATATACCGCCAATGTGTTTGGCTTGCGTGAATACCCCATAAACCGTCACGGGCATTCTGACCACAGCCTATAAACCGGGGACGACCATCTTCCTGCATATCCTGCCAATAGACATCCACTTGCCAGCCGTTTCCTTTAGCAATCAGACAAAGCTGCTGGCTCAAGATGTGATTACCTTGTGCATTAAGTCGTTCATTGGATGTCACACCGCCGCCTTTTGCGGCGAAAATGTTCTTGAATGCGGACAAATCGTTTCCCAAGTCACCGGAGATGTCTGAGTAGCCTCCCCACTGCGCCACATGGTGAAACTCGTAACTGATGTTTATTGGCAGTTTGCCGCCGATGCGTCCGCCGATGAACTTGTGGTGGAACAACGTTTTGCTCACGATTTTGTTGTTGTCATTGAGCCAGCCGTGAGTAATACCGCCCTTCAATTCGGCATAGCCGAACAATCCGGGGATAGGTGTCCAGTTATCCAAACCGACAGTGATTCTCGGAATCGGATGTGCGTTATTGGATAGCCAGAGACTTCCGCCGGTGAGTTCGGGGTCTCCCGCGCCGTAATATACCGGATGAATACCTGCCGTAATATCGACGATATACAATCGTACGTGGGCATAAAGTTCGCGGAAGTACCCGGTTATTTCTGGCTTCGGGCTATGGAACGATGTTTGTTGTGCACTCTGCAGCCTTCCCGTCAAGACGATGGCTCCGTCATAATCAAACCACCTGTTCGGCCGTGTGGCAGGCTTGATAATGCCAAGCGAAAGGTTTGTACTGTGTGGCAGCGAGGATATATTGCCGTTTGTATTGGTGTGCAACAGACTTGGCGCTGCATCACCGGTAGAAGTGAGCACGGAGAATTGTCCGACATACAGCACGCTGTCGCGGCAGGTGTCAGGCTCCGCCATAGGCAATGGCCACCACTCCCACGCCATCGCGGGTAGTGCTATAAACAAAACCAATATGCCCAGTATCCTATTCAATGCGGTAGAGTTGTTTTATCAGTTTGCCGTCCGTGTTCTCACCGAGCCCGAAATATGCTTTGCCGTTGATAGTGAACGCCACAAGATTTTCCGCACTGCCACAAGGCATCCGTCCGCAATATGCCCAAGTGTCATTACTCGGGTCATAGCGGTAGTAGTCCGGAAAAACCTCGCCTTCGGTATATTCGCCTCTGAAGCAACGTCCTCCGAAAACATAGATATACTCGTTTGTAGCGCAACACGCACCTAATGTTCTTCCTTTACTCGGGATATCCCTTTTCTTTGTCCATTTATCGGCAGGCAGGTCGGCTTCATACCATTGGGTGAGGTTGTCCGTATTGTTTCCGAGTCCATAGAAACAACGTCCCTGCACTTGTGCACCAACGCCGCCGAATCCTGATTTCGCGCGTAAGTGACTTTCCTCCTCATTCGTCCATTCGTCCTGGTCAATATCGTAATAATGAATATGCCGTGAGAAACAGCCGTCTGCGCCGTAAATGGCGTATATTCTGTTGCCGACAACGTACGTTGTATTACCGATTGTGCGCGGGCTGTCAAACTTTTTAAGTTTTTTCCATTCGCCTGTTGCCGGCGTATAGCGCCACCAGTCGCGCATATAGCAACTGTCCACATACACTTGTCCCGTAAAACCGAGCCCGAGATATATCGCTTTGCCGTACGTTGCGATAGACGCGTGAACGCGGGCTTTCAAAGGGGTTTTTATGACGCTCCATGTGTTTTTTGCCGCATCATATTCCCACAACTCATTGCGGTATGTCCCATCTGCATCCCGTCCGCCGAAGATGTATGCTTTGCCGTCGCAGGCGGTAGCACAGGCACTCGCCCGTCCTTCCGGCATTGGTGCACAAGGAACAACGGAGAGTTCTACTTCCGTTTTCTTCGTACACGCTGCGAACAGCAGCACGAACAGCCATATTGCGGATTTATTCCACATGTGTCTTTTTCTTCAACTCAAAGTCACGACCGAGGTAGTTTTTCCGTACAATCGGGTTTGCCGCCAATTCTTCCGGAGTGCCGTGGAAGAGGATTTTTCCCTCAAACAGCAAATATGCGCGGTCGGTAATCATCAGCGTTTCATCCACATTGTGGTCGGTAATGAGAATGCCGATATTTTTGCTCTTCAGCCGCCATACAACGTCTTGAATCTCCTGTACGGCAATCGGATCCACACCCGCAAACGGTTCGTCCAACATCACGAACTTCGGTTCGATGGCCAGACAACGTGCAATCTCCGTACGACGGCGTTCACCACCGGAAAGCCGGTCGCCCAAGTTATGCCGCACGTGGTTGAGATTGAATTCCTGAATCAGTTGTTCCAGTTTCTGCTGCTGGTATTCTTTTGTGAACGTCGTCATCTCAAGCACCGCGCGGATGTTGTCTTCTACGGAAAGTTTGCGGAACACGCTTGCTTCCTGAGGCAGGTAACCGATACCCATTTGTGCGCGCTTGTACATCGGCAAACCGGTAATATCCTGGTCATTGAGGAAAATCTTGCCGTTATTCGATGTAATCAGTCCGACGGTCATATAGAACGTCGTTGTCTTTCCGGCGCCGTTAGGTCCCAACAAACCAACTATCTCGCCTTGCTCAAGATATATGCTCACGTCGTTTACGACCGTTCGTTTGCCGTATTTCTTGACCAAATGTTCAGTTCTCAGTTTATCCATAATCCGATAGGGCAATGGTCGCTGTGAACGACCTCGTTGTATATTCTTGCATTATAAACACGGTTGCGGAGCGGCTCTGTAATCCACTCATAGTCAATGCGCCAACCGGCATTGTTGGCTCGTGCTCCTGCGCGGTAACTCCACCAACTGTATTTCTCCGGCGACTGGTCAAACATGCGGAACGTATCCACTAATCCGCTTGCTTCCCAACGATCCATCCACTCGCGTTCCTCGGGCAGGAAACCGCTTACGCCCACTTGCCGCTCGGGATGGTTGATATCTATCGGCTTGTGGCAGATATTGTAGTCACCGCAAATGACCAGATTCGGACGTTCTTTGCGCAAGTCGTTGACCCACAATATGAAATCTTCCAGAAACTCCATCTTGAATTCCTGCCGTATATCGCCTGTTGTGCCGCTCGGGATATATACATCCACAACGGAGATATCCCCGAAGTCTGCCCGTAGCACCCGTCCTTCGCTGTCATAGCGCGGCATATTCATCCCCGCCACTACTTTGTCCGGCTCGATGCGGCTGAATATGGCAACGCCCGAATAACCTTTCTTCTGCGCGGAGTGAATGTAACTGCGATAACCGAGTTCCTGCATGGTGAATACGTCAATCTGTTCGGGTTGTGCTTTGGACTCCTGAATGCAGAATACATCCGGCTGTTCGTCCTTCAGCCAGTCAAACAGACCTTTCGATACCGCACTGCGGATGCCGTTCAAGTTATAGGAAATAATCTTCATTGCCTAAAGTTTTTCTCCCAACAGCGAGTATTTTACTCCGTCGCGAATGATTAGTACGTGTCCGTTTTCAAATACTTTGCGTGCGGCGTTCTTCTCATCCGTATTTAGCGTCTCTATGCCTTCCGGACCGCCACCTTTCACTTTGAAGTGAATCACTCCGTCCGTTTCCGTAATATCCGTAATCGGATAATCCGTGATGCCGGAGTATGACGTTGCGCCGGCAGGGAATGCATCTCCCGGTTTGCCCATATAGCCATTGTCCGGCTTGTTTTGATTGTAACTGGGTTTTAGCCCGTCAGCTTCAATGATATCTACGCGCATGTCGCTGCTGTTGTTATTTACCTTGTTGTTTGTCCAGTAATCGTAAGAATATTTGACCTTTGTAAGTATCATACCGTGTCCGGGCAGATATTGATCCCAACCTTTTTGCTGACGGTTCTCGATAATATAAAACTCTGTCGGATTTGGGTCATTGCCTTGGTCGTTGAAACTGCCGGTTGATGTAATCACACATACATCATTGAACTCTTGCAATTCTTTGATGGTCATGTTCAGCGGTGCGTTTGGCACACGTCCCGTTGTCCAACCGAAGAAAAGACGCTCGTAGCCGGAGTAAGAGGGTGGAGTATTGCCGTCGTTATTGTAAGGACCATAATCCATGACATCCCACGAACCGCTGGTCTTATGGCTGGCTCCGTTGGTGGAATAGAGGTCGGGCAGACCGAGCACGTGGCTGAATTCATGGCAGAATGTGGCAATGCCTGCGCGTTTCTTGGAGTAGTAGTTTAATTCACTGCTGCACGCATATAAATCCACCTGTTTGCCGTCCAATTTCAGCGAGATACCTCCTTTGGTGTAAATGTTCCAACTGTGCGGCCAGATTGTATTGGCAGCACCGCCGTCTGCTTCGCCGTAGCCCGCATAAATGACATACACAAAATCCACATATCCGTTCTTGTCATTGTCGTATTGTGCGAAGTTCACACCGTCATTGTGCGCCAGTTCGCAGGCTTCTTTCACCATGACGTGCGGGTTCTTGTCATTTCCGTAACTGTCGTTTTTGCCGTAGTATGCCATGTCTTGTGATACCGTATAAGGTCCAACTACGTCAAAGTACGGCTGATAGCGACCGCCGGACTGGTCTACAAAGTACTTTTTAGCAGACCCTTGTGCCGTAACGCTTACATGCGTGCCCTCGTAAGGGTCGTTGTACTCGTAACTATACGTATAATTGTCCCCGTTGTGCATGTCGCGCATTATATCCAGCGTGTTCGTGCTTTGGAACTGTACGTCCTTGAAATTCACCAGAATAATCAGTCCGCGTGGCGCGAGATTGGTCGGCTGTGCCTGTTGCAAGCTCTGTGGAATGTAGTAGCGTGATGCTTTGCGTTGTGCTGTAATCTGCTCGTCCGTCAGAGCGGCGGTCTTTACGTATTTGCCGTTTTCATCGCGGGTCAGCCATTCGCCTTTATCGTTGGTTTCCCAGTGGAAGAACTCATCGCCGTGCATATAGACGGTGATGGTACTTCCGTCCGGTTGAACACGGTTAATAGGTCCGCGGAATGCGGGTTTGGCGTTCAGTACAGTAACCATTGCAATACCGCACATTATCAACATCAGTTTCTTCATATCATTATTGTTTTTTAATTCCTTTTTTGTTTAACCACTTCTTTTCGCATTTCTTGCGGTCTTCTTCGTTTTTGGCTACTTTGCCGCTTGCAACGATGGAACCGTCTTTTTTCTGCATGGCGTAGCACCATTCGCCTTTCGTGTTTTCCTTGATTTGCCAGCCGTCAACTGTCATCGCATAGTGACTGCGTTCATCGCCGCGCAAGTACGTCAGCAATTTGTAGCCGTCCGGCTGTTCGCGAACTATTTCACCCCGATAGGCCGGCACTTTTGCCGGCTGCTGCGCTGCTGCGCTGATTGCCATTGCAAATACAACAGCCAGTATTGTCAGTCCTTTTTTCATATATTCGTTGCTTTGATTTTCTTGAATAACTCGCTCGCAAATACAAAATCGTTGAGTGCTTCATTATCGCTGTTACAAATATCGTGCCGTGAGCCCTGCCATTCAAGCAGACCGTTCTTCAGGAACAGAATATTGTCTCCGATTTCCATGATGGAGTTCATGTCGTGCGAGTTCACAATCGTGCAGATATTGTATTCGCGGGTGATATCTTGAATCAGTTGGTCGATGACCAGACTGGTTTTCGGGTCCAGTCCGGAGTTCGGTTCGTCGCAGAACAGATACCTCGGATTCAGCACAATGGCGCGCGCAATTGCCACACGTTTCTGCTGTCCGCCGCTGATTTCGCTGGGCATCAAGTCGTAGGTATGTTCCGGCATGTTCACGCGTTTGAGGCAGAAAATCGCCCGTTCGCGCATTTCCGCGTCGCTCATGCGGGAGAACATCTCCAACGGGAACAGCACATTCTGCATCACCGTCATCGAATCGAATAGTGCCGAGCCCTGAAACAATGTTCCCACTTTGCGGTGATATGCCCGCATTTCCCTTTCTTTGAACTTCGTGAGATCTGCGTGGCTATCCAACAATATAGCTCCGCTGTCCGGACGGAACAGCCCGAGCATGGTCTTCATCAGCACTGTTTTGCCCGAGCCGGACTGACCGATAATCATGTTCACCTCGCCGTCGTGGAAGTCCGCGCTGATATCTTTCAGCACCGTCACGCCCTCAAAGCTCTTTACTATATTCTTGACTTGTATCATACCACTAATTCAACATAAGGTTTGTCAGCGCCACGTCCAGCAACAGAATAATAATGCTACTGTTCACGACGGCTTTCGTACTGGCTTTACCCACTTCCAACGCACCACCGTATGCGTAGTAGCCGTAGTAGCTTGACATGCTTGCAATCACGAACGCAAACACCACTGTCTTGATGAATGAGTACCACACATAGAACGGCACAAACGCATACTGGATACCGATGAGGTATTCCGCTGTGGTCATGATGTCTGTCACGTCGCTGATGATATAGCCGCCGACAAGACCGATGCCCATTGACAGCGTCACGAGCAACGGCATCATCACCATGAAAGCAATCACCTTGGGCAGAATGAGATAGTTCGCGCTGTTCACGCCCATTATCTCCATCGCATCAATCTGCTCCGTGATGCGCATCGTGCCTATCTCCGAGGCGATGTTACTACCCACTTTGCCCGCCAGAAGCAAACAGAGAATCGTGCTTGAGAACTCCAACAGAATGCAGTCGCGCGTCACAAGACCGGTCGTATATACCGGCAGCAAAGGGTTGCTTGTGTTCAACTTCGTTTGCATCGTCATAATCGCACCCATGAACACGCTCACTATCAGCGTCAGCAATATCGACTGCAAACCTTGTTTCTCCATCTCAAGCGACAACTGCCGCCAGAACATCCGCTGACGGTCAGGCAAACGGAATGCCCTGCCCATCA
The DNA here is from genome assembly GCA_905233925.1 of Paludibacteraceae bacterium. Lineage (GTDB taxonomy): Bacteria > Bacteroidota > Bacteroidia > Bacteroidales > Paludibacteraceae > Colicola. Next base: position 27,212 of record CAJOFV010000016.1, on the reverse strand, counting down.
GCAGAAAATATTCACCTATATGTGCTATCAGTTTCATTGCAAATGACCCCAAAAATAACATGACACATTCTAAAAGCGCGCAAAAGTACAAAAAAAAAATGATTCGTGCAAATTTTTTTGATTTTTAATGTGTAATGTGTAATGTTGAATGAATTAATGAGTGAAAGAATGAAGGAATGAATGCTAAAAAAGTGCGTTTTACCGCACTTTTATGATTGGGAAGCCTGCCGAAGCGAGGAGACTTATTCCTCTCTTTTTAGCCTGCTTGTTCCCGTAGCATCTCGGGATATCACAGGGCTTTCGTCGGGTTTCCTTTTGGATCTCTTTTAGATGCTTAACATATGCTAAAACAAAGTGCGGTTTTCAGACCGCACTTGGGGAGTGAAGATGATTTGCTACGCAAACGTTAAACAGTTACTTTACTTCTTGCCCTAATTATTTATCCTCGTTGTTTTCATAGGATATCATTCTGATAGGTTCCGACATTATTTTAAAAATCGCGGCAACGGTAGTAAAAATCTCCGATTTGCGCAAGAAAAATCTGCGATTTTATATAAAATAATCTCCGATTCTTGATTTTTGTGCATTTTTTTTGTTTAATGAGCCCCAAAGTGTGATTTTACCATAAAAAGGAAAAGGAGACAGATGCTTAACAAATGCTAAAACGAAGTGCGGTTTTGCCGCACTTCGTTTTATTTAGCGTTATGGCGTTCTATCGTTATAGCGTTTTAGCGTTATAGCGTTCTAACGAATTTCTGCACCGGTAGCGGTGTATATTTTGCCGTCGCGAAGGATGTAGAGGTGCCCTTCTATCAGCAATTTAGCATTTTTCGGATTTCCCATTTCGATTTGCTCAATTGCTTGAGGTTGCTCTGCAAATACAGCGGTATAGGTGGCATCGGAAGTAACCGTTACCGTCCGTTGGGCATCCGTGTTGCCGTCTGACCATTGAACGAAGATATAACCTTCATACGGGATTGCCGTAATGGTCACAACTTCACCTTCTTCGTAGATGCCGCCACCTGTAACATACCCCATATACTCATCGGATGGCTTGGCAACAAGTGTCCACATGACAATTTCCGCATATTGGGCAGTAACGATTATATCGGCCGTTACATTGGCAAAGGAAATATCCCATCCTGTAAAGTGATAGCCATTCCGTTCCGGGTCGGCAGGAGCAATAGCAGATGCTCCTTCTTCAACTTCTTGTGTGCTGATTACATTGCCGTTCCAATCTACGAAAGTGACAATATAAGTATTAACAAACACTTTGAAGAAGAATTCTTTCCAAACAGCCATTCCTTTGTATGTAGATTCCATGCCGGTCGGAACATACAAGTTAATATCTTTCAAAGCGCCACAATCAGCAAATACAGTCTCATCAATAGCGGGCGGGGTTTGCATCTTGGAATAGATATCCTTCAGGTTGGAGCAACCTTTGAATGCTCCTTTGCCGATAGAACTTACGCAGTCAAGGAATTTTACCTTTGTCAATCCTTTACAGTTAGCAAAGGCATAATCTCCAATTTCGTAACATTCTTCCACCATTATGTTACGACGAACAGCCACCGATTCTACAGGCTTTTTAGTTCCACCGATAACAACAGACGTCAAACTTGAACCATAGAAAGCCGAATCGCCAATCTGCGTGACGGTCGAAGGTATAACAACCGTGCTAATGGTGGAATTATCTTTGAATACATTATCGCCGATAGCGGTTACCGTAAAGGTCTTACCGTTGCTTACTACGGTTTCCGGAATGACCAATTCACCATTTACAACCGGCTTTAACTCCGCAAGAGAAGACGTGATAAGTGTTGCCGTCTGGTTTACCTCGTCCAACATATAATAGAGATTGTTATCAATAATGTCTGGCAAGCCCTCAATAATATAGAACTCTTTCCAAATATCCATTGCTTCATAATTGGCTTTGCAGCCGATGGGAACATACAAATCCACACCTTTATAGGTACCAAATCCGGCAAAGACAGTATTATTGATTGCAGGCGGCGTTTCCAGATAGGAATAGATTGTCATTACATTCGGGCATTCATCAAATGCATTGTCGCTTATCTCCTTGACATTATGGCCAATAGTAATTTGTTTAAGGGCTTCGCAACCGGAGAATGCCATTTTGCCTATTTTCTCAACATTATTAGGAATGTTGACAGAAGTTAAATTATACATCCCATAGCAAAGTCCATCGGGAATTTCTCTAACCTCATTACCCAATGTAAATGATGTAATATAATGATTTGATGAGTAGAAAGGTCCATATTCATCATGCTCCCAATCATATCCGGCTTCTGGAATATATTCAGAATAATGATAATGATAGGCATCACATTTTTTTGCATTCCATACTACAGAGGTTAAAGAACACCGTCTAAAAGCGTATTCACCAATTTTAGAAACGGAATTTCCGATAACAATAGATTTTATTCCGCAATTACAAAAGGCCTCACTACCTATTGCCTTCACCAAATCCGGAATGGTTAGTGATGTCAAATTGTGACAACTGTAAAATGCTTTTTCTCCTATTGAGATGACGGTGTTAGGAATAGTAACAGATGTCAATTTGTCACAATAGTAGAAAGCTCCATTGCCAATTGAAGTGACACCTTCCGGAATAACCAAATCTCCAGTAATTTCTTTTCCATTCAAATATAAATGTTTAGTGTAATACAAAGGATTATCATTGAATTTAATAGAACACCAAGCAGCAATATCGCTAATATGAACTTCTTGTAAGCTTGTACAGTCTTCAAAAGCATTACTACCAATTGAAGTGACTGAGTTACCAATGGTGACAGAAGTCAAACCGGTACATCCATTAAAAGCTTTCTCGCCAATCGAAGTGACGGAGTTGGGAATGGTTATAGAGGTCAAACCGGTGCAACCAGAGAAAGCCCCACTACCAATTGAAGTGACAGAGTTAGGAATAGTAATAGAAGTCAAACCTGTGCAATCCCTAAAAGCATAATTGCCAATCGAAGTGACAGAGTTAGGAATCGTAACAGAAGTCAAACCAGTGCAATCAGAGAAAGCCCCACTGCCAATCGAAGTGACAAAGTTAGGAATCGTAACAGAAGTCAAACCAGTGCAATCAGAGAAGGCCCCACTGCCAATCGAAGTGACGGAATTAGGAATTTTAATAGTATGTAGATAATAACATCCTTCAAAAGCATAATTTGGAATAGCCGTGACTCCTTCCGGTATGGTAATTGAACCTATATGACAATATGCAAATGCTCTATCAATAATTGCTGTTGTTCCTTCTCTTATAGTACAATCATAATATGGAAGTTCTGCTTCATTTACCTCAACCAATACCGTACCAATGTAGCGCATACCATTTTCCCATTCACCGGTAGAAGAATAGAATGGTGTGTTTTTAAAGGCATCTATTCCTATGTATGTCAATGTATTGGGTAAGTTCAAAGTATTTAGGCGTGTGCAGTTTTCAAAAGCGGATGCTCCAATATGCTCTAATTGGTTACTCAATTGCACTCTACGTAAGCCAACACAATCATAAAAACATTTATCACCTATAGACTTCACACTATTTGGTAAATTGATATCCGTCAAGTTATTCATGCCGTAGCATAAATAATCAGGAAGCGATTCAACTTCATTTCCAATAGTAAAGGAAGTGATGTTAGAACATATATCATAAAAGGGACCAAACTCTTTACTACTTCCTCCTTGATCGTAATCTAATACCTCATATTCATTGGCATTCCATAGTATAGAATTTAGGCTAGAGCTACCCGTGAAAGCATAACTGCCAATTGAAGTGACGGAGTTACCAATGGTGACAGAAGTCAAACCGGTGCAAGCAGAGAAAGCATAACTGCCAATTGAAGTAATGGAGTTTCCCAAAATATATTCTTGCACTTGCGTTCCAAAAATATTGGAAATACCATTGTCGCCACCATATGAATAATTTTTGCTAGTAATCTCATTTGCATCCAATGTGACAGACACCAAACCGGTACACCCTCTAAAAGCTCGCTCACCAATCAAAGTGACGGAGTTACCAATGGCAACGGAAGTCAAGCTTGTGCAACCATAGAAAGCTTGCTCACCAATCGAAGTGACAGAGTTAGGAATAGTAACAGAAGTCAAACCGGCGCAACCATAAAAAGCCATATAACCAATCGAAGTGACGGAGTTACCAATGGCAATAGAAGTCAGACCAGTACATCCATTAAAAGCTTGCTCACCAATCAAAGTTACGGAGTTGGGAATGGTAACAGAGGTCAAGCTGGTGCAACCATAGAAAGCGTTATTGCCAATAAATTTTGTACCTTCTTTGATTATACATGTAGATAACGATTCATCTGCAAGCTTTACTAAATATGTGTCTGCATAGCGGATATTATCAACAATGGGCAAACTAGAGCAACCATAGAAAGCGTCATTGCCAATCGAAGTAACGGAGTTGGGAATAGTGATTGTGGTCATGTATTTGCAATAAGCGAACGCATTATTGCAAATACCCCGAGTCCCTTCTTCAATCGTATAAGTCGATAAGTTTTTATCAGTTACTTCCACAATCCATTTATCCGCATAACAGATATTACCTATCTCAGGCAAACTAGAGCAACCAGAGAAAGCTTCCTTCCCAATCGAAGTGATGGAGTTTGGAATGGTAACAGAGGTCAAACTGGTGCAACCAGAGAAAGCATTACTACCGATCGAAGTGACGGTGTAGGTTGTACCGCCATAGGTTACCGAGGCTGGAATGTCGACAGTAGTAATATTCCAATTTTCGTTATATACAAATTTACTAGGATAATATACGGTTAGGGATTTATAAGTTACCGTTGCTGTTTGGGAAATGGTGCTGAGATTGTAGTACAAATTACCGATTTGGGCATCATAAGCGAATAGTTTTCCTACACTTGCTGCGATGGTAAGGAGAATTGTAAAAATGATTTTTCTCATAAGCAAATACACTATAAGTATCGTGCGCACTTTTAAAGGGTTAATATTGTTGTTTGTTTTATAAAGTCAATTGGGGCTCTAAAGTCCGTAAAGATAAAAACAAAAGCGTGAATGTTATCCACGCTCATTCTCCTTTACGAGGTTCTGGTAAACCGTTTCCCAAGAATAAACAATAACGTTCACGCCCGATATGTCACCCCTCCCGCCTAATAGGGCGCGAACGGATAATACATACCCACGAGAACGCTTATTGCACTATCTTGTCTTGGGGGAATAGAAATTTACCAGATTTCGTAAAACCAAAACAAGCGTCAATAAACGCTATTAATATGTCCGTAAACCTACCCTAAAAATGAGAGACATTTCCCTCCGGCGTACGTTTACGGCTGCAAAATTACTACAAAAAAATGACACATGCAAATATTTGTGCCATTTTTTTTTGTTTTTGCCAATGCTTTAGCGGAGTTAAGCGGGATTTGCATAGTGGACTCTGCGCGTAAATCATACGCGCAAAAAGGACGAAGAACGCGGCGAGTTAGCGCCGCGAGCTGGACAAAAGTTGAAAGTTTAACGTTTAACGGATGAACGGGTGAGCGGGTGAACGGATGAACGGGTGAACGGGCGGCATAGGATGCCGGGGTAATCAACGAAGAAAGATAGGGCCAATGCAATATGAATTATGTCCTGGCCCTATGACCCTACGCAAAAATGCTGTATTTTACTGATTTATAGACAGTTATGCAGTTTATGGCAAGGGCCATAGGGCCAAAGGCCATGTATTATTCATGAGTTTTTGAGTTGTTTGTAGATGGATGCGCGGATGTACGCATCAAGACGGACGTAACTCTTGGGGTTCTCTCGGGTCAATCACCCAATAATAATCCAATAATCACCCAATAATCACCCAATACAGAGTGAATGAGTGAAGGAGTGAATGAGTGAAGGTGGGTGCAAAAGTACTACAAAAAATTTGAATACGCAAATTTTTTGTGTGGAAAGTGGAAAGTGGAAAGTTGAAAGTTGAAAGTTTAACGAAAAAAGTGCGATATTGTCGCACTTTTTTGTTGGGAGGAATCGCGGTACTGCGGTGTTGTGCAATAATCAAATGACAAACTCGGCGGCGTGATGACCCGGGACAAGCAAGTGGTGGTTCGAAATGGGATTCGACAACAGGTAAGGAATAACATGCTTCGTCTTCAGCCAAACCTGCGTGCGGCAGAGATTCGGCTGGTATTGGTTGCGGACAAGCTGCACATCCTCTGCAAAGATGCGCTTCAAGTCGCCGCTCACTTTCACCAACGTATAATCACCCAACGGCAGGTCTGCGTGAATGGAAATGCCAATGCCGGACTCGAAATGCGAGTCGTACTCGTACTTCTCCACCATGTTCAACGGAATGGTGCAGTGCGCCCAAAGCATTTCGCCGTTCTCCGTATTCACGCGGGCAGGATTGCACTGGAAACCGGAGCAGCCGGTGATGCGGTGCGCAAGAACCATCGTCAGCAACGCAGGCACATCGCCTTCGCAAGCCGCGGGAATACCTTCGGCATTCAGTTTGGCAAGCGCCAGGCAGCCGGTGTTCTTGCAAACGGTCAGCAGGTCAAAGCAACGGAGCGTCAGACCGAAAAGATTGTACTTGGCAACCAGTTCCTTGAGGCGCTCGTAGATGCGCAGCGCGCCTTTTTCTCCTTCCTCCACTTCGCCGAGAGACTGCACTTCCGAAATGGGAATCTCGACCAGTTCGCAACCTAATTTTTCGCGGATAATGTCCGCATCGAATGTGGATGAGATAAGCCAATCCGACGGCTTACCGATGAGTCCTAATCTCTCCATGACCGTGATGTTGATTGATCCAACTTAATATTTCGCAACTTGCGGCAAGCGAGTTGCTCTGCTCGCCGGCAATAAGATAAATCGGTTTGTCAAGGGTTATTTCGCCCTTGTTCACCTTCTCAAGGAATAATGCTTCGCTGCCACCGCTCAAGACGGCAACGACCTGGTTTTCTTCCACCCACTGCGGATCCGGCTCGAAAGGTAGTTCGAGTTTTTCCTTGTGAAGTGCCGATGCAAGTTTGAATAACATGGTATTAGAATGTGTTAAATGTGAATTATACGACTCCTGAAAATCCCATGAATGCCATGGCGAGCAGTCCGGCGGTAAGGAGCGCAATCGGAGTGCCTTCCATCGCTTTGGGGACTTTGTTCATGCTGAGCTGTTCACGCATGCCGGCGAAGATAACCAACGCGAGTGCAAAACCGATGGCTGTTGCAAACGCGAAGAGTGTGCCGGTAAGCAGGTTGTGGTCTGCGCCGACAGGGAGTTTGTTCGTGCCGTTCGCCACAAGAATAGCCACACCGAGGATGCAGCAGTTCGTGGTAATCAGCGGCAGGAAAACACCCAACGCCTCGTAAAGTGACGGAGAGATTTTCTTGAGGATAATCTCAATCATCTGCACGAGCGCGGCAATCACGAGAATGAACAGAATGGTCTGCAGGAACTCTATGTGCCAGAGAATCAGCAGTTTCTGGAGCAGGTAGGTCACAACGGTTGCCAGCGTGAGCACAAACGTCACTGCAGCACCCATGCCGAGAGCGGTGTCGATTTTCTTGCTGACACCGAGGAAGGGACAAATGCCGAGGAACTGGCTGAGGACGATATTATTAACAAATATCGCGGAAATAAATATCAAGAAGTAAACCATAATTTTCTCATTTATTTATTTTTACATTTTCTCATTTTATTTCATCCAGCGTTGGACGATAACCATCAGGTAGGCAAGGCAGATGAATGCGCCCGGTGCAAGGACGAAGACAAGCGCTCCGTAATTGTCGGGGAAGATATGCCAGCCGAAAATAGCGCCTGTGCCAAGCAGCTCGCGCAATGCACCGAGCACCGTCAGCGCCAGCGTGAAGCCGAGACCCATACCGATGCCATCCAATGCAGACAGCCCGACGGTGTTCTTGGCGGCAAACGCCTCTGCACGACCGAGGACGATGCAGTTCACCACAATCAGCGGGATAAAGAGTCCGAGCACGTTGTAAATGGCGGGCAGGTAGGCCTGCATAAGCAACTGCACCAACGTCACGAACGTAGCGATAACAACGATGAATGCCGGAATACGCACCTTGTCGGGAATGAGGTTCTTGAGGAGCGAGATGACAACGTTCGAGCAAACGAGCACGAACAGCGTCGCCAAGCCCATGGACATACCGTTGAGGGCGGAAGTGGTGGTCGCGAGTGTCGGGCACATGCCGAGCACGAGACCAAAGGTCGGATTCTCTTTGAGAATGCCGTTTAACAGCGTTTTTGTACCATTATTCATCTTGTGCCTCCTTTTCTTCTGCGGGTTCAGTTGTTTCCGGTGTTTCCGGCTGTTCCGGCGTTTCGGTTACCATTTTGGATGCGCCTGTCCAAGCCTCAACCTGTTCGCCCTGTTGTGCTTTGAACTGCACATAGGCGTCGTTTATCGCGGCAAGGAACGCGCGGGAAGAGATTGTTGCCGCGGTGATGGCATCCACGTCGCCGCCGTCCTTCGAAACGGAGAAACGACCTGTTGCCTCGCGGCCGATGATGTTCTGTCCGGGCTTGTCAGCGTTCTTGAACCACTCGACGATATGCGTGCCGAGACCCGGCGTTTCCTGCTGCTCAAGCACTTCGTAGCCGAGGATGTGTCCTTCAGGGTCAAAGCCGACCATGAGTTTGATAACGCCGCCGAAGCCGTCGGCCTGCGTCTCAATGGCAATGCCGTCTTCGTGTCCGGCGAGCACGGCAATGCGGGCTGCGTCCTGCGCTTCGCGCTTCTGCTGCTCAATTTGTGCCTGCGTCAGCAGGTAAACGCCTGCCAGCGCTGCGGCTGCCACCAACGTGATGCACGTCAGCGACAAGGCCATATTCATAAATGTACTGGGTAGTTTAGCCATAACTCATCCTCCTATTTCTTTTGCTCGCCGAAGCGTTTCGGACGAATCTTGTTCAACAACGGTACACAGGCGTTCATCATCAGAATCGCGAAGGAAACGCCTTCGGGATATGCCCCCCACGTACGGATTACCATCGCGATAAAGCCAATGCCTACGCCGAAAATAATCTTACCCCACGCGCTCATCGGCGACGTCACGTAGTCGGTTGCCATGAAGAAGGCACCGAGCATCATACCGCCGGTGCAGAGGCTATAGAGAATGTACATGTGCGGGTGCATGCCTGCGGGAGTGCCAATCCACTTGTAAAAAAAGATGATAATAGTACAGTCCGGCTATAAGAGATAAAACCGGAAAAACACAAGGCATAAAATTAAGCAGCAATCCGCCGAAAATCAAAGCCGCAGCACAGACTTCACCGAACGAACCGCCGACCAGACCGATGAACGAATCCCATAATTCGGGCAGTTTGTTGATTGCTGAAGCGTCGCCGCCCTTGACGATTTGTTTCATGGCAGCGAGCGGCGTGGCACCGGTTGCGGCGTCAATGTAGTTCGTCATGAAGCCCAACGGCCGCGGCCAGGTAGTCATCTGCATGGGGAAGGAAATGAGCAGGAACACACGCCCGACGAGTGCGGGGTTGAAGAGGTTCTGCCCGAGTCCGCCGAATGACATCTTGCCGACACCGATAGCGACGAGTGCGCCGATTACAA
>CAJOFV010000016.1:0-17490 GCA_905233925.1 Paludibacteraceae bacterium | reverse complement strand
GCGGTCGTGATGAGCACGCCCCAACCGAACGCCGCCATCGAAACGGCAAACGCGGGCACCAACGCCAGAATCACGAGCAACATATTTCTGCGCACACTGTCGCCGCTGTGGACGTGAGGCGCAGGAGAAACGATTAATTTATCCATTTTCTTATTTTCTCATTTAGTCATTTTTTCATTTTACTTGGCGTTTCTTGCGCGGATGATACCGCCGACTTTGGCTTTGCCCATGCGCACGTAGTCCAACAACGGACGGTGACTCGGGCAAGTGAACGTGCAGCATCCGCATTCGATGCAATCCATGATGTTGTGCGCTTCCATGCCATCCCAGAGCTGCAGTTCCGCCTGGCGTGCCAGCAAGTACGGCTCCAAGCCCATCGGGCATGCGCCGACGCACTTCGCACAGCGGATACAATTCTCCGATTCAATACGCCGCGATTCATTCTCCGGCATAAACAGCAGTCCGCTGACGCGTTTGTTGGCAGGCATATCAATGCTGTTCATTGCGCGTCCCATCATTGGCCCACCGCCGATAATCTTGCCGGTGTCTTCAGGTATTCCGCCCGCGAGCGCCACGACATCCGTCAGCGGCGTACCGAAACGCACGCGGTAGTTGCCGGGCTCGGCCACATTCTTTCCGGTAACGGTCATCACTCTGGAAATCAGCGGTTTGCGCTTCAAGACGGCCTCGTAAACAGCAAAGACGGTAGCCACGTTGTCCACCACGGCGCCAACCTCAATCGGCAGCGCGCCTGACGGCACTTGGCGGCCGATACAAGCGTCAATGAGCTGTTTCTCACCGCCCTGCGGGTACTTGAGATTAAGCGGCATAACCGATATACCAAGCACGCGGCTGGCAAGCTTCTGCATGTGCGCAATCGCGTCGGGTTTGTTCTTCTCAATGCCGATAATCGCACGTTTGATGCCCAGCGCCCGCATGAGGAGCTGGATGCCGATGATTATCTCTTCGCCTTTCTCCAACATCAACTGGTGGTCGCAGGTCAAGTAGGGCTCGCACTCGACGCCGTTGACAATCAGCACTTCGGCTTTCTTGCCCGGAGGCGGCAGCAACTTCACGTGCGTCGGGAAGCAAGCACCACCCAGACCTACGATACCGGCTGCGGCGATCTTGTCGATGATAGCCTTTGGCTCTAAGGTACACTGACGAACGAGATCCGGCGTGCGGTCGATCTCCGGAGCCCATACATCGCCTTCTACGTCGATGAAGATAGCCTGTCCGGGAGCACCCCATGCGTCTGTCCAGTCACCAATCTTGGTGACTACACCACTAACCGGCGAACAAATGTTCGCACTCACGAATCCGCCGGCCTTGGCCAGCAGTTCGCCTACTTTCACTTTATCTCCTTCTTTGATAACAGCCTGTGCCGGTGCACCGATATGCTGCACCAGCGGAATAATCGCCTGCTTGGGCAGCGGGCACTCCGTGATAGGCTGGTGTGCGGAGAAGCTTTTGTTGTCCTGCGGATGAACTCCGCCTATTCTAAATGTTTTCATAATTTCTGAGCCATACTAATGTGATACGGGAACGCCGCTTTGGGTGTCGCCAGCGCTTTAATCTTAGCAGCAATAGCCGGGTCGAAACCTTTCTTCTCACCACCTTCTCCTACTGCCGGCGCAGCCTCTTCGGCCGCCGGAACGAGAATCAGTTTCACTTGCTCCATCGTCGGTTCTCCGCCAACAGGACAAGCCAAACCGTCAATACCGCCGGCTTTCACACACGCTTCCGCGAAGTTACGGCATCCGGCGAATCCGCATCCGCCGCAGTTGGCACCCGGCAGCACGGCTGTTACTAGGTCAATGCGCGGATCTTCTTCCACTTTGAAGTACAGGCTGACCACATACAGCAGGCATGCTGCCAGGAAGGCGATCACGCCAAGTACTCCCATCGAAATCAGAATCAAAGAATAATTCATGTCTGTATATATTTTTTAGTTACATTTTTCGGGCTGTAAAGACAAACTGCCGCTGCAGGCGGTGCTTGAAAAATCCAAGGATGATGTAGTACAGCGCGATACCGCATAAGGATAGCGTGCCAACAATCGCCTCACTCCAATCGGTCATGAAATCCAAGGCCGTGATCACCCCCATCATCACAATAAAAGGCAGAATGTACGCCAGCAAAATGGCCTTCCAAGCCAACTGTTCCCGTACTTCTACCTCTACATGGTCTCCTGCCTGCAAGGGCTCAAGCATCCGGCATTTCACGTCGGACATCTGACGGCTCTCACTCGACATGCACATGCTCCGCGCCTTACAGGCAGAACAAGCGCTCGTCTGCGTGATCTCCACCGTCGCTATCGCACCATCGGTACTCCTGACCACTCCTGTATGTCGGATAATTTCGTCCATAAACACAAAATGCGGCGCAAAGATACAAAAAAATATTCATATACGCAAGTACGCGCGCATATTTTTTTAAAAAATGTGCATTTTGTATCAAAAAAGCTGAATTTTCAACTTTCAATTTTCAATTTTCAACTTTTTTTTGTACCTTTGTACGCTAATTTGGATTTTTATGCCTAGAACTGTAACTAAATCTCATCATATAGCGGAAGATCGTCCGTCGGAAAGGGCGATTCGGGTGGAGAAAACGAACACCCGGGAAGCGGTGAGGCAATTCTTGCAGGATCGCCGTACGCGTATGGTAGCGGGAATACTGCTCCTTACGTTTTCCGTCATCGCGCTGCTGGCGTACGTCAGTTTTCTTTTCACCGGTACAGCCGACCAGGATATCCTGATGCTCGACCATGCCGGGCGGTTGGAAAACCGTGAAGCGATCCGGAACATGCTGGGCCTGCCAGGAGCACGGCTTGCGCAGTTCCTTATCGATGGTTCATTCGGCTTCGTTTCCGTGCTTCTGGTCCTGATGCTCGCTATCTATGCCTTGCGCATGATGCATGTGCTCAAGGATATACCTGCCATCAAGCTCTTCTGCAGCGCTACGTTCTGGGTATTGTGGGGTTCGATCGTCCTGGGTTTTGCCCAGCAGATGATCCATCTCGGCATCTTCCGCTGGGGCGGGTCGTTCGGTGCCTGGGCAGCCGCTTGGCTCACCAGCTATGTCAATATAACCGGTACGATCCTGATTCTCTTGGCGGCGCTGGTTATATTCCTGATCGTCACCGATCCCCGTTTCATCGACCGCTGCAAAGCGTTCGGCGCATGGGTGGCAGGGGTATTTACTAGAAAACCTAGCGATCCTAGTGGACCTAGTGATCCTAGCGAACCTACTGACCCTGGTCAGGACATCACCATCGACATCCCCGTAACTACGGAAACTACAGAAACTACGCAGACTACGGACCCTGCAAATACTGACATCACCTTCACCATCGAACCCGTTACTTCGGATGAAGATCCTGATGAACCGAAGCCCGATGAGCCGCAACCCGATGAACCGCTGGGTGACGAACCGATTCCGCAAGATAAGATCGAGAATCCCGGTGCTCCGGAAGATCCGGATCTGGAGATCAAGGCGGTGAATGTGGACCAGCTGTACGACAAAGACCCTGACAAACTGCTTGAGCAGTTGGGCCCGTACGACCCGCGTAAGGATTTGGAGTTCTATAAGTTCCCCAGCCTTAACCTGCTCAAGGTCTATGACAACGAGTCGGCGCCTGTCATCGATGAAGAGGAGCAGCGTGCGAACGGGGCGAAGATCGTTACGACCCTCCGTAACTACGGCATCGAGATAGACTCTATCAAGGCTACCGTCGGGCCTACCGTAACGCTCTATGAGATAGTGCCCAAAGCAGGTGTCCGTGTGCGTACGATCCAGACGCTCGAGAACGATATCATGATGTCCCTTTCGGCGACGGGAATCCGTATCATCGCCCCGATGCCGGGTAAGGGAACGATCGGTATCGAGGTACCTAACGAGAAGCCGCAAGTCGTATCCATGCACTCGGTCATCGCGTCCAAACGATTCCAGGAAGAAGCGAAGATGAAGCTGCCCATCGCCTACGGCCGCACTATCACCAATGAGGTCTTTATGTTCGACCTCGCAAAAACCCCGCACTTGCTTGTGGCGGGTGCTACGGGTACGGGTAAGTCCGTCGCTATCAATGCCATCATCACTTCGTTGCTCTACAAGAAGCACCCGGCGGAACTCAAACTCGTCATGGTGGATCCGAAGATGGTGGAGTTCGCTCCGTATAAGCCGCTGCTCAAGCATTACCTTGCAGCGATGCCGGACACCGACCCCGAGCAAATCGTCATCACCGAGTGCGACCGTGTGATCAACACGCTCAACTCGCTTGTCATCGAGATGGAGAACCGCTACAAGCTGCTGATGGATGCCGGGGTACGCAACCTTGAGGACTACAATGACAAGTTCATCAAGCGCCGCCTGAATCCCAACAAGCTCGTGGCAGACAGCCTGCATCACCAGTTCCTGCCTTATATCGTCATCATCATCGACGAGTACGGCGATTTCATCATGCAGGCGGGCAAGCAGGTCGAGACACCGATCGCGCGTATCACGCAGAAAGCCCGTGCGGTGGGCATGCACATGATCCTCGCTACGCAGCGTCCGTCCGTCAATATCGTCACCGGTGTCATCAAAGCGAATATACCTACCCGTATCGCGCTGCGTACGCAGTCGGTCATCGACAGCCGCACCGTGCTCGATGCCAAGGGAGCGGAGCAACTCATCGGTCGTGGTGACTCGCTCTACGCCGGAAACGCCTCCATCACGCGTGTGCAATGTGCCTTTGTGGACACCCCCGAGGTGGATGAGATAGTCAAACATATCGCCAAGCAGCAGCGGTACTCCGATCCGTACCAGTTGCCTGAGTATGTAGGCGAAGGTGGTGAAAGCGAATCGCTTGCCCCCGGTTCCGTGGATATGAAACGTCTTGATCCTATGTTTGCAGACGTTGCCCGTTATGTAGTGTCCAAGCAAGAGGGATCCACGAGCCGTCTCCAGCGTGCCTTTGAGATCGGCTACAACAGAGCGGGTAAGCTGAGTGACCAGTTAGAGGCAGCCGGAGTTGTCGGTCCCAACAAAGGACCGAAGGGCCGCGATGTGCTCATCCAGGATCTTGACCAACTGGACAAACTGTTAGAAGAACTGAATGTAAAATAAAAATTAATAATAAATAATATTTATTATGAAAAAAAGTTTTTTGTTATTCATCCTTTTTGCTTTAACGGTCTCTTCGGTTTACGCGAGTGTAGCAGACCCTATAGACGAACTTCCGTACAAGATCTATTTCAAGAATATCAAATATGATGCCTCAACCAAAAAAATATCTTTTGAAGATGTGTATAAGTCCGGTGAGCAGATTTACAGATGTTACCAACTGAAATTCTTTTATACAGGCGGTGCTACAAGCATCCTGCATGTGTTTGACGGAGGGCACTTTTATACGTACGGAGCGACAAACGGCTATGAATATCTCAGTACGGAGATTTACGACAGCGAAGACAAAAAAATCGAGCTGAGTTATAACCTCCCGTTTAGCGAAGGAGGTGCGTGGAGTACGGATATCAGTCAAGCGGTATCAGCCTGTCTCAAAGCCGGCGAAGGAGATATTTTGATTGCCGTCGCCGGATATGAGATAGCCAAGAACGGCGATCTTATTCCCTATGAATACTCGGAAGAAAACGTAATGAAAGTGTCCGGATGTTATTTAAACAACCATATAAAAGTGCATCTCACCAGTTTCCTCCAGTTTGAATTGAAAGTTTTCCCGACCAAAGTGGAATACGGTTCCTCGTATTCAATAGGTGTCACTTATCAGGGTCCAAACCGTGCTCATTGCCGTGTAGAGAAAAAGGATGACGACGCCGGCAAATGGACTACGTGCGATCACTTTGATTTCACGGTTAATGAAGCGCGTCAGGGATGGAATCATTATTATTCCTATGTATTCAACTACAACTATCATTCAGCTTCCACCGACTATCGGGCAATTATAGAGGACGAGGTGACGCATGATATCGACACGTCCGATATAATAACGGCCAAATTCTACTATTGGTGGCATGACGGCAAAAAAGTCAATTCCTATCAGCCGGGAGAGCCGATAGTCTATCCCAAAGCTCCGGCTTGCAAGGAGTATGAACTGATTTACTCATCCGAAAAGTGCGAAAAAGAAGAGAAGGGCGACGAGATAATCTTCTATCAGCCGGCAAGCAATGTGGAAATCAACACCGTTCCCAAGAAATATACCGTCCGTTTCTACAATGCGGACTATACTTTTATAGCCTCGAAAGAAGTAGAGTGCGGCGGAACGGTGGAAGCTCCCGCAGACCCCAGTTACAGCAGTTATACGTTTGCCGGTTGGAGTAAGAGTCTGGACAATGTACAAAGTGACATGTCCGTGATTGCCAAATATGATATCGGAAACGATTATATGCTGAATGCAGTGGTCAAGGAACATAAGAACGAGGTGTTCCCTTCGGCCGGTTTTGCGAACAGCGAGACGCGCGCCATGGTCGGTGACAAGATGACTTTCACGGCATATGTGAACGCACAGTCAACAGCCACGCTGTATTACCAAACAGGTCAGTGGAATGCAAGCGAGAAACGGTATATCTGGCCTAAAGAAAGTGAAAGCAGTGTGCAAGTCGGTGAATACACGGAACCGACGCAAGACCGCTTCTTCGACCAGACCATTGATATCTGCTATGATCCGAATACAAAATTTATCCATCCGTTCGAGTACCGTCTGGGCTTCCGGTTCTATCTGTTGATTGCCGGTACACGGGTATATAGCGACCCGTTTGAGATAGATGTCTATTACCCTCTCTACTTCAAAAGTCTGATAGAGGACGGAAAAACCGTGTTAGGCGATCCGATTTATGAGGACCTGATGGCAGTTAACCAAGACGGCGATGAGGCCTTCAGCAGCCAATCGGGTATGCTTCCCGCGCGGAACAATGACACGGTGCGTATTTACCGGGTGAATAATATTTACGCAGCCGGAGCTTGTATGAACTATAAAAGAGAAGAGAAACCGGCTTATTCACTCACTTCCGGAGAAGACAAGAACGGTGTGGCGTTTATTATCGCCCCGGGCGAGAAAGAAACGATTGATGTTGATGTAAGTAAGAAATTAGTTGTCTTTGACAATGTATCTGGAAACGGCTACCCGAAAGAGTTTGATTTTACCGCGGAGGGATTCGGCAAGCATAATGCCTATTATGCGGAAATAGTCAGTTGCGGCGGTCAGGTACAGAATATGCCGGCGGATCCCACATCCGGAAACCTTATATTCAACGGCTGGGAAGCCTGGAATCCGACAGATTACGCAGACGATGATTATCTGTGCGTTCCGGCTGTCAGCGAGACCGTTATCGGATTCTCCGCCAAATGGATAGATCCCAATGAGACGGTCAAATATACCGTCAGTTTCTATGAGCAGGACGGAACAACCCTGATTGAAAAACAAGAAGTAGAGAAGGGTACCAATGCTACACCGCCGACGCCTCCGGCTATCGAAGGCTACCATTTTACCAGTTGGGACAATTCCTATAAAGTGGTTACCGAAGACCGAGTACTCAAGGCGCTCTATGAGAAAGACAAAGCGATCTATACCGTCACTTTCCGCGTTGACGGCGTGGAGACTTGGGTCACTAAAGTGCTTGACGGTGATGATTTCGCAACAATCATTTATCCGGAAGGAGCACCCGTCAAGAATCCGACAGAAGCCGTCGTTTATACGTTTGCCGGTTGGACTCCGAAAGTGGACAAGATAACAAGTGATATTACGCTGGATGCCGTTTTTAATGAAAGTCCGCGCACCTATCAAGTCACTTTCCTGGGATGGGAAAACGAGGTGCTGGATGTGCAAACGGTGGCGTATGGAAACGCAGCAACCGCCCCGAAGGATCCTTCGCACGAAGGATATGATTTCATGGGTTGGGACAAACCCTATGACCATATAACCGGCGATCTTACTGTCACCGCACTATTTGAGCCTATTCCCTCCGGTCTTGTTTTCAAAGTAACAGTCAAGCAACCCGAGCACGGACATATTACATTGGAGACGGATTATCCGGTTGACCTCAATGAGGTACCGGAACATACGTTCTTGCATCTCTCTGTAGAAGGGCAAGGAGGATATGAATTTGTCAAGTGGATGGATGGCAATACGGAGAGCAAACGGGATTTGGAAGTGACGGAAGATATCGAGATTTCCGCGGTTCTTGTCAATCCGGAAGAGGGAATAGAGGAGACAAGCGTGCGCGCCGCTGCAGTAAAAATGGTGCGCAACGGACAACTGTTTATTCTCCGAAACGGCATATTGTATGATGCTACCGGCATGGAAATCCGTTAAGTGGCACGGTTTTTGTCGTTTTCGAAAATAACTGAACGTATGTTTATCGTAGTTATGTACTATGTATTACCTATGTATCACGTTATACCGATTTTTTAAATAGATGAAAATGTTGTTTGTCATACTGACCGTTTTAAGTGCCTTTCTTTCCAATTTGGAAACGAAGACCTTGCAATCGGACTTTACCGTCACGGTGGCAGAAGAGGTGAACGCTCCGATGAACTATCCCGGGGCACTAACTATGCATGGACAACTGTTCAAGCTTGATATGTTCGGCCTTGAAGCCGCGTATGACGGAAAGACCATGTACATGTACTCCGCCGAAACAGATGAGTTGACGCTCTCCAATCCTACCGAACAGGAACTGACCGAAGCTAATCCGTTGCTTTACGCGAAGGCACTCGTGCCGGTTTGTAACATCACCGAGCGGACAATTACCAATGACCAATCACCAATCACTATTATTACCCTCACACCGAAAGACCAATCGATCGGTATCAACCGCTTCGTCCTGCGCGTGCGGAACGATGACCTGATGCCCCTCTCGGTTGAGATCAAGGAAGGGAAGAAAATCTCAACCCTCAAACTCAAAGAACCCAAGTTCACCAATGACAAAATAGAGTACGTGATTAAAGCAGACAAAGACACGTACATCAACGATATGCGTCTGTAAGGATGAAAGAATGAAAGAGTGAAAGAATGAAAGTAAAGTGTTTAATTATAGGTTCAGGACCGGCAGGTTACACCGCAGCCATTTACGCTTCGCGTGCTAATCTGGCACCGGTACTCATTGAAGGTCCGCAACTCGGCGGACAGCTGACCACGACTACGGAAGTGGAGAACTTCCCCGGTTATCCGGATGGCGTAGAACCGTTCACGATGATGGATGATATGCGTCGTCAAGCCGAACGTTTCGGTACGCAGTTCGTGTCGGGTATCGTGACGAAGGTGGAGTTTAACCAATCACCAATGACCAATCACCAATCTCATAAGGTCTGGGTCGAAGACACAGACTTATATGAGGCAGATGCTGTTATTATTGCCACAGGCGCAAGCGCGAAATATTTAGGCATTGAGTCCGAGCGTACCTATCGTGGCCGCGGTGTGAGCGCGTGTGCTACTTGCGACGGGTTCTTCTACCGCAAAAAGATCGTTGCCGTCGTCGGCGGCGGGGATACGGCTTGCGAAGAAGCCAACTACCTGGCGGGACTATGCAGCAAGGTCTATATGATTGTGCGCAAACCCTTCCTCCGTGCATCGGACATCATGCAGCAGCGCGTGCTCAATAATCCCAAGATCGAGGTGCTCTTTGAGCATAACACGCTCCAGTTGACCGGCGAAGGCAAGGTGCAGGGAGCAGACCTTATCTACCGTAAAGGTGCACCCGATGAGGCTATCCGCCATATAGATATCGACGGTTTCTTCCTGGCCATAGGCCATCATCCGAACACGGACCTCTTCAAGGACTACGTCGCCCGTGATGCCGAAGGATACATCATTACCCGCGATAATAGCACGCAGTGCTATCAATCACCAATGACCAATGACCAATCACCAATTCTCCCCGGCATCTTCGCTGCCGGTGACTGCGCCGACCCCCATTACCGCCAAGCCATCGTGGCAGCCGGTTCGGGTGCCAAAGCAGCGATAGAAGCAGATAAATACATTAAAAGCCTGTAATCAGAGAGCTCTGACGATACAGATACTGTAGAGCATGCCCAGCAGCATTGTTAGCTTGACGACCTGCTGGCATGTTTTGTAATCGCTCGGGATCTTGGCCGGCCAAAGTAAGCCGATACTGCCGAGCAGCGGCGTGACAACGCCCAGTGCGATATACCGTGTGCTGAGGCTGTTCCATCCCCTCGGGAAAGGCAGTACATGCCACCATAGATGGCCGATGATAGCGAGCGTCAGAACCAGCAGAAACGTCACGAAGACCTTCGTCCACGTCTCGCCCCATACAACCGGCATCGAATGGCACTCCAGTTCGCGGTCTCCCATCTGGTCCTGCAGGTCTTTCACGATCTCGCGGATCCACGTCAGCAGGAACGCGAACAAGGCAAAACCGCCCAGCCATGCGTACAGGTCATGGGGCAGGGTAGTGTACGGTAAGATTGTCTCGTAGCGCAGTTCCAATATCGCCACATTCGCCAGCGCAACGACCATCGGGGTCATTGCCGCCAGCAGCGCTATAATCAGGTTGCCTACCATGAACGAGCGCTTATAACTGCTGGAGTAGAACCACAGCAGGCCCGGTACCAGCACAAACAGGATTCCAAGGGTCATACTGCATAGCACCACTGCCGCCGCAACACCACATACAATACCCGTTCCGCTCAACCACAGGCTCAGCCGCATGGCAGCCGGTTTGCTCACGCTTCGCGTTACAACCACCTCGTCCGGACGGTTGATACGGTCAATCTTGACATCAAAATAGTCATTGATGACATACCCTCCCGCCGCGATAAGCACGATAGCCAGACCCATCAGCAGCAGTACGTATCCGGGTAACTGTTCGCCGAACGCGGCCTTGTCCAGAATAGGCACAGCGACCCATTTCTCCATCAGCCATACCAGCGCGGCGAGGAAGAGCAAGTTGCCCCACCTCACCAAACGCAGTATGTCTTTAATCTTATCCAATTTCCAATTACCAATTTCCAATTATTGAAAATCAGCGGATTTTCAATATCGCTCCTCTCCATGCATCCAGCGATACCTTGATCTCTTTGTCCGGAACAAAGTCAATTGTCTGTTTGCCGCCGTAAAGCAGGTCCGTAGCTGTTGCTTGCGCTTTGCCGTCCAGACCCAGATACACGAAGGCATCATTCGGAATCCGTACCTTGATCTCCTGCGCACGGTCATGGAAATTGACCACTATCAGCAGCGTCTCGCCTTTTATATGGCGCAAGTACGCATAATGCTGCTGCTTGTCAAATCCATCCCCCTGTGCGTACGTGATATCGTACATCGCGCCTTTCTGAATCGCCTTGTCGTCCCGCGCCAGGGTCAGCAGCCGCTGGTAGAACGACCGCAGCTCTTTCTGCGCATCGGTCAGCTTCGCGCCATCGAACTTGCCCTTATTAGCCCAGGCCTGCACGCTCTTCATTCCCCAGTAGTCAAAGATAGTGGTCCTGCCGTCGATACCCGAGAAACCTTCCAAATCCATGCCTCGTTCACCTAACTCTTGCCCCGAATAGATCATCACAGGGCACTGGTTGAGCGTGGCTGCTACGATCATCGCCGGTTCGGCACAACGGCCGCTGCCGCACCAGAATCCGCTTGCTATACGCTGCTCGTCATGGTTCTCCAGGAAATACAGCATATGTTTCAGCCGTTCATCGCCATGCTGCATCCACTGATGCGTGATACCCTCTGCCGGCCAGCCCTTGCTCGTCACGCCGCGCAGGTAGTCGTACATACCCACCTTGTCGTATAGGTAGTCAAATCCGGCTGCCAGGTACGCATCGTACTGCGCAGGGTCATAGCATTCGCCGATGAAAAGGAACTTCTTGTGTTTCTTCCTAACCGCCGCAATCGCCCATGCGAAGAACTCCACAGGCACCATTTCCGCCATATCGACCCGGACACCATCAATCCCTTTGCCTGCCCAGAAAAGCAGGATATCGCGCATCTTAATCCAGGTGTTCGGTATCGGATTGAACTGTTTCTCCCTACCGCCTTGATAGAAAACGCCGTAGTTCAGTTTGACTGTCTCGTACCAATCGTTCTCTCTCGGATGACTCGTGAAACAGTCGTTACCCGTCACCTTCGCCGGATACTCTTCGTAGCCCTGCAGGTCCTTGTCCATCGTGAAACGCTCGCCCGGGAGGTAGTAGAAGTTATTGAGCGGCGAGAAAGCCCAATTGGGGTTGTCGGTCTCACCCAAGTCCTCCACGCCTGCCGGTTTGCACGCACTCTTATACTGGCGCGCTACATGGTTCGGCACAAAATCAATGATCACACCAAGCCCGGCATCATGCGTCCGTTGCACCAGTGCCTCGAACTCCTGCATACGCTTGGCTTCGTTCTTCGCCAAGTCCGGATCTACGTCGTAGTAGTCGGTGATGGCATAAGGCGAACCCGCTTTACCTTTGGTGATGGCGGGGTTGTTATATTGTGCGGTTGCGTGACGGATCACACCGGTGTACCAGACGTGCGTGACACCCAAGTCCGAGATGGCTTTGAGTGCACGCTCGTTGATGTCTGTAAACCGTCCGCAACCATTCTCTTCCTTCGATCCGTCACGCGCGCGCGTCTCATTGTAGTTCGCCCACATGCGCGGGAAGAGCTGGTAAATAATCGGTTTATTCATTCGTTGTTGTGCGTTTTTATGGTATTTCTAGTAGACTAGTGGACTAGTAGACTAGCAGACTAACCTATCAGCGCCTCGGTATCACTTGCAATCATCAGCTCCTCGTCTGTCGGGATCAGGCAAACAGTCACTTTCGATCCCTTCTTCGAGATGATACGCTCTTCGCCGCGAACATTGTTCGCCTCTTCGTCCAACTCGATTCCCAGGAAGCTCAGGCCCTTCATGATCTCTGCGCGGATATACGGATCGTTCTCGCCGATACCTGCCGTGAACACAAGGATGTCAATGCCGTTCATGGCTGCTGCATAGGCGCCGATATATTTCTTTACGCGGTAGATGAACATCTTACGTGCCAGGTCAGCCCGCTTGTTGCCTTCCTTGATTGCTGCCTCGATGTCGCGGCAGTCACTCGATACGCCCGAAACACCAAGCAAACCCGATTTCTTGTTCACCAGGTTATTGAACGCCGCCGTATCCATATGCTCCTTGTCCATGATGAAGGTTGCTGCACCCAAGTCCAGATCACCTGCGCGCGTACCCATGACGAGGCCTTCAACAGGCGTCAGCCCCATACTCGTATCCACGCTCTTGCCGTCCATCACAGCCGTACAACTGCCGCCGCCTCCGATATGTGCGGTGACGATCTTCTTGCCCTTCGGGTCAACGCCCAGAAACTCGCAAACACGTGCGCTGACGTAACGGTGGCTCGTGCCGTGGAAACCGTAACGGCGGATTGCATATTTCTCGTATAGTTCATAAGGAAGCGCGTACATGTACGCATAGTCCGGCATCGTCTGATGGAAGGCCGTGTCGAAGACAGCTACTTGCGGAACGCCCGGCAGGCTCTTCTCAATCGCATCGATACCCTTCAGGTTAGCAGGGTTGTGCAGCGGAGCCAGGTCAACACACTCAACGATCTGTGCCTTCACTTCCGGCGTGATCAGTACCGACTTGTTGAATTTCTCTCCGCCATGGACTACACGGTGTCCTACGGCGTTGATCTCCTTCAGGTCCTTGATGCAGCCGATCTGCGGATCCACGAGCTTCTCGAGAATCAACTCGATACCTACGGTATGTTCCGGCATCGGTTTCTCGAATTTAACCTTCTCGCCGTTAGGCAATTTAACCAGCAGGAACGAGTCCGGCAAACCGATCTTCTCGATTCCGCCTTGTGCCATTACCTGCTTGCTCTCCATCTCAAAGAGCTTGTATTTAATACTGCTGCTTCCGCAGTTCAATACTAATATCTTCATAAATATCAAATTTAAATCGTAAATAATTAACAATCGTCAATCAATCGTAAATCGTCAATCGTCCAATCGTCAATTTATTTGATCGCCTGATTCGCTGTAATAACTACCATTTGTACGATATCCTGCACTTTGCACCCTCTACTCAGGTCATTTACCGGAGCAGCGATACCTTGCAGAATCGGTCCTACAGCGTCTGCGCCGCTGAAGCGCTCAACCAGTTTGTAGCCGATATTGCCTGCCTGCAGGTCAGGGAACACGAGCACGTTGGCCTTGCCGGCTACGCTGCTGCCCGGAGCCTTCGTCTTTGCTACGCTCTCCACCAGTGCGGCATCAGCCTGCAACTCACCATCCAGCTGCAACTCAGGCGCCATTTCCTTCGCCAATTTCGTTGCCTCTTGTACTTTGTCCACGAGTTCATGTTTTGCGCTGCCCTTTGTGCTGAAGCTCAACATCGCTACGCGCGGCTCCATACCGGCAATAGCCTTGGCTGTCTCGGCCGTCGAGATAGCGATCTCTGCCAGTTGTTTGGCGTCCGGATTCGGGTTAACGGCACAGTCCGCAAACAGCAGGAAGCCGTTCTCGCCCAGATGCTTGGCCGGTGTGAACATCAGGAACGCACCGCTCACGATCGAGCAGCCCGGTTTGGTCTTCAGAATCTGGAATGCCGGACGGATCGTGTCGGCCGTCGTACCGCGTGCACCTGCCAGCTCACCGTCTGCATCACCTGCCTTGATCATCAGGCAACCCAAGTACAGCGGATCCTGTGCTTTCTTGGCCGCCTCTTCTTCCGTCATGCCTTTGTTCTTGCGCAGTTCATACAGCAGGTTCGCATACTCCGGCATCTTTGGGTCATGCAGCGGATCGACGATCTTCGCCTCGCTGATGTGCTCATACCCCTTCTCGGCGGCCATACCCTTGATCTTCTCCGGATCACCAATCAGAATAAGGTGCGCAATCTTGTCTTTGAGCAGGATGTTGGCAGCCTCTAACGTACGCGGTTCATCGCCTTCCGGCAATACAATGCGCTGCGGATTTGCCTTCGCACGCGCAATCATGTTCTCTAAAATGTCCATAATATTATGATTTTTAATGTTAATTTCGGTATTCCGGTATACCGCTATTCCGGTATCTTCATATTTCGCTGCAAAATTACAAAAAAAAATCCATATATGCAATACTGACTTAAAAAAATATTTTTTTTTACGAAAAAATTTGCGTATGTCAAAAAAAAGTTGTACCTTTGCACCCAAATTGTGAAAATTGTAAATAATAGCAAAATTTTTATATGAAAAAAAGTTTACTTTTTGGATTGATTTTCTGCTTTTCCGCAGTCATGATGGCGCAGGCTGAGGAGTCTGTTCAGCAGTCGCAAAACGCTGAGAATGATTCGATTAAGGGTGTTCACCCGTACAAAGTCGAGGAGAACGAGAAAGGTATTAAGCCCGAGATTGCGCACTGGTCTATCATTCCGCATATCGGATTTAGTGCGTTTGATGGCGACTTTACTTCCGAGATGAAGCATAACGTAGCTATCCCTACGCTCGGTTTGGTTGTGGAATATAACTTTACTCCGGTTTGGAATGTCGGCGTGGAGTATATGTACGACATGTACACCGTTACCGGTAAGACTGATAATGAGCTCAAGGAGTACAATGCCGATACGCTGCTGACCGGACATATGCATAAGGCCGGCGCATACGTTTCGTTCGATATTATCAACCTCTTCTTCCCCCGCGTGAAGAAGAAAATCTTCTCCATGTTCCCGTATTTCGGAGCCGGTGGTGCATGGTACAAGCGTGCTAAGTACTACAATGACGATAAGTGGTATGATTCCGAGCATGGCGTGTGGGTTAATCCTACCCATGGCCGTGGCAATACCGCCAATTATATCAACGCAGACGGTGAGAATGGTCCGGAGCATGACTCGGACTACCGTATGATCGGATATATCCAGTCCGGTCTGGATATTGATTTTAACCTCAACCGTACCCTTGCTTTGGGCTTGCGCGCGAATTACACCTATTTCACGCGTGACTATGTGGACGGCCGTGGTTACCACAAGCAGAGCGCTTCGTCCTATGCGTCCAAGAATAACGACGGTATCTTTGATATCACGCTCAATATGCGTTTCAAGCTGGAGGCGGTTAAGAAATCGCACCCGCGTAATATGCCGTCCTTCGAAGCATTCGACAAGCTGCTGGCCAAACAAGAGCCGCCTATGTCTCCGTGCCATGATACCGTTATCTATCATTTTGACTCGATTATCGTACGTGAGTCGACAACGGTGGTAGAGAAAGAGAAGACGAAGATGGGTATGAACTCGCGCGTTTACAATGTTTATTTCGACAACGACAAGTCGAACTTGCGTAACGATGCCCAGACTACTATCTTTGAGGCTACACAAGTCATGGAGGAGGATACTTCCCTCTACGCTGTCCTGATCGGCTATTGCGACAATACGGCTTCGAAGGCATATAACTATGTCCTCGGTGAAAAGCGTGCAAAGAACGTAATGGAGGAGATGAAGGAAGAGTATGATATTCCTGAGGATCATATCTACAACGCAGGTATGGGTAAGATCGCCGCACGTAAGAGCAGCAAGTCCTTCGGTCCTAACCGCCGTGTATCCATCCACCTTGTTGACAAAGAGACCTTCGAACTCATGAAGATGGATCTCCAGGATAAGAATGAAGAGAAGGATACCAATGAGGATAATCCTGTTACTTACGAGAACTCCAGAGCAGTCAAGGTTCCGAACCTCACCGCAATTGAGAACGAGTTGGAGATGGAAGCAGAGCAGCAGGAGAATGATAGCGTTCAGACTGTACCGCTGTCCGAGAGTGCACGTAAGGAGAAGATCAACGAGTACAAGATGCGTCCCAGCGATACCATTACGGTAGAAAAGAGCATGTCGCTCTCCAAGCTCGCGCGTAAGTACTATAATAATACGCAATGCTGGGTATATATCTACATGGCGAACAGGGATCAGCTCAATACCCCGAATGACCTCAAGGAGGGTATGGTGATCACGATTCCGGAGCTTACAGAAGAGGAACTCAAGACCGATACCAAAGAGTGTCTGCGCCTCTACAGCATTGCCGCACACGAGAAGAAAGAATAACCCCAACAGGGGATGGTCCCATAGCTCAGTTGGTTAGTAGCACCTGACTCATAATCAGGGGGTCCTTGGTTCAAGCCCAAGTGGGACCACGACAGGAGGACAGTCCCGTGACTGCCCTCCTGTTGAATTAAAATTTAAAAGAAAATAACGTCGTGATCCCGATATACCGGGATTCCGGGATTCCGAAAATCAATAACATCAATAATGTTCCGCCTCCGCCTCATACTGCCCCTTCTGCTCCTCTCCCTCCTCGGAGAGCCCCTTTATGCACTCACTTCCCAGCAGAAGCGTGAACGGGCGAAAGCGAAGCTGGAGCGCAAGCGCGAGGCACAGCGCCGCAAGGCCAAACGTCAGCGTATCAAGGATGGCAAACCCCTGCTGTACGTCTATACCTATGATCTCCGTTCCGGCAAACCCCTGCCTGCAACCCATGTTACGGTGCAGGACGTCCATGCGCGGCCGAACAGGAAACCCAAACTCAATAAGCCTACCGACACCA
>CAJOFV010000015.1:22236-28087 GCA_905233925.1 Paludibacteraceae bacterium | reverse complement strand
GATATTATCTTTGAAGATCGTCTCGGGATCGTCTTTCTCAACATCAGCAATGATGATGTTGTAGCTCGGCGCATTGCCTTCCCAGCTGATTACAGCGAAAGTATCACGCGGGTTAACAGAGATTTTGGTCACTTTGTTAACAGCCGGGCGACGCTCAATCGTCATTTTGTCCACATAGAAGAGGTTCTGCTTGTCAAAGTCGCTGGCAAAAGCCACGTACGCACCTTCGCCCTGATAGTTGGCGAGGCTGACAATCTTTTCCTCGAATTCAGCATAACCCCAGACGCTTACGGTATCCACAGCCACGAAGGTAGTATAGTCTTCGGGGTCGGTCATGACGCCGACGATGATGCTGTGCGCATAAGCACCTGTGTATTTATGTACGGTAGCCCAGAAGCGTACCTGATAGTCCTTGAGGTTGAAGTCCGCAACGGTTGAATCCGCCAGAGCCGGTGTAGCCGCATAAGCGTACTTGCCTGCGGGAATGGGATTCGGCGTCGTCGCAGTAGAAGTAACAGAATATAATCCATTGAAAGCCAAACATGTTGTTGCGTCAATGGAATACTTTGCCAATTCAACACTATTAAGGGTCGTGTTGATATGCGGCGTATATACTCCCACATTGTTACCCCACGTCCATTCCGGGTCACGGCTGATGTAACCACCGTTGTAGTTCATGTTGAAGTTGTACTCATAGGGCATGAACTTGGTGGCGCTCATACGGAAGCGGAAAGGAGCGTTCCAGTCACTAATCTCCGCTTCGCAGACCGAACGGATGTACACATAGAAGTACTCACCGGAAGTGAGCTCGACATACTTGCTGTGCTGCATGCCGTCCACCTTGGTGTTGTACTTGATTACCTCTTGGGCAATCGAATCGGGAATGTTCGCCAGGGTGTCGGGGTCGATGGCTTCCGTAGTGATAAGGAAGTCGAACTCGGTAGCATCCCAGCTTGCCGCCCAGGAGATGGTCGCCTTACCGGCGCCTTCAGAAGTTACCTGGATGTCTCTCGGAACTGTACACTCGGGAGCGGAACGAACGACTACGCTGTCGAGGACGATACCACGACCGAGATTGTCCTTACCTTCGAAGGCAATCTGATAAGTCTCGCTGTTGTACTCAGGCAGCGAAATAGCGACCTTTGTCCAGTTCGCTTTCGCGTCGGAATACTCCGCGAGCTGTTTCCAGTTCGCTTTCGGACCGGTCTTGTACAGCAGTCGGAGTGTGTCACGGTCAGCCGTCCACTTGGGATTGGCGTACCAGAACACAACCATCGGCTGATACACTTCCGTCAGATCCATGACGGGAGTCACAAGACGCGTCACGTAGCCTTGCGTTTCACCAGAGGTGTTGCGCAAGAAAGCGCGATGTTTACCTTGAAGCACAGTAGCCGGATAAAGGAGGTTGTCGTCAATGGACTCAACAGCCCACATGCCTTGACCAACCACATTCTCCTGAGTCCACTTGCTCAAGTTGCCGCTCTCAAAGCCGTCGTTAAAGACGATTGTTTGTGCTTTGAGAGACACTGTAACGGCAGTAAATGCCATTAACAGACAGAGAAATAGTTTTCTCATAAGCGTTGTGTTTTAGTTAATAATTAAATTGTACCTTATTTGATATATAATTCGAAATTATATATTTTTTGCGCAATTTGGGCGGCAAAGGTACAACTTTTTTTTGATACGCGCAAACATTTTGTCATTTTTTTGCAAAAAAAATAGAAAATAGTCAGTTTTTGGACCATTTTTCTTCATTTTGTCAAGTTAAAGTAGCAAAATAGTGGATGAACGGGTGAACGGGTGAGCGGGTGAGCGGGTGAACGGGTGAGCGGGTGAACGGGTGAACGGGGGAGGAGAAGCTTTTTGAGCCTCTCCTCCCCCTATAGTCTCCCGAATCACATACGAATCACATACCAATCACATACGAATCACATACGTTTGGCTCGTGCATGTGTGGTTACGTTATGCGAGAAGGGATACGCTGCGGTTAACAAACTTTGCAAGGGCCTCGCCTTTGAGCAAACCAGAGGCAAGCAGGGCAATGTCCAACAGTTGGTGCAGTTTCTCGTCCTCGCCGGAAAGGGTATAAACGGTCTTCTTGACTGTTTCCTGAACGGCTTCGGAAGTCGGAGCGCTGTCGGAGGTTTGAGCGTCTGCGGCTTTGGGTTTTTCGACGGCTTCTTCCACCTCTTCGGATGTCATTTGGTCGAAGAGGGCTTGGATTTGCGGATGAGAGGTGTTGAGCACCAAGTTATACTGGTCGGGCATCTGTCCGTAGAAGGACATTCCCTGCTGATGCGCGGACATCTCTTTCATACGGCGCATGAACTCATTCTGCGTGAGGAAGACAGGCAGCGCGTCTGCAGCCGCAGCCTCGAAGGAAACATAGTAATTGAGTTTCTTGTCTGCGGGGAGAATCGCCTCAAAGGCTTTGCGGAGACCTTCTTTCTGTTCGTCCGAATAGGTATCTTTGGCGGTGTCCTCTTTCTTAATCAGGTTCTCGATGATGTCGCTGTCAATGCGGACGAAACGGAGTTTCTCATTTTTCTGCTCGAACTGGGACATGGCGTGCACGTCGAGTTCGCCATCCATAAGCAGGATGTCGTAGCCTTTGGCTTTCGCGCGCTCTATATAGGTGTAGTTCGCGTCGGGATCCTGCGTGTAAAGGACAATGAGGTTACCGTCCTTGTCGGTCTGGGCGTCCTTGATTTGGGCTTTGTATTCCTCCAGTGTGGCGTATTTGCCTTCGATGTTCTTGAGGAGGGCAAAGCCAATCGCACGCTCGTAGAACTTTTCGTCGGAGAGCATACCAAACTGGATGAAGAGCTTGATGTCATCCCACTTCTTCTCGAAGTCCTCTTTGTCGGTCTTGTACATCTCTGCCAATTTGTCAGCCACCTTCTTGGTGATGTGGCCGGAAATCTTCTTGACGTTGTTGTCAGACTGGAGGTAGGAACGGCTGACGTTCAGCGGGATGTCGGGCGAGTCGATGACACCGTGCAACAGGGTCAGGTACTCGGGTACGATGTTCTCGACCTCGTCGGTAACGAAGACCTGGTTGCAATAGAGCTGAATCTTGTTGCGGTGGATGTCGAGGTTGGTCTTGATCTTCGGGAAATAAAGGATACCCGTGAGGTTGAAGGGATAGTCCACGTTGAGATGGATGTGGAACAAAGGTTCGTCCATCTGCATGGGGTAAAGCTCGTGGTAGAACTTCTTGTAGTCCTCTTCAGTGAGGTCAGCGGGTTTGCGTGTCCACGCGGGGTTGGTGTCGTTGATGATGTTTTCCTCATCCAACTCGACCTCCTTGCCGTCCTTCCACTCCTTCTTCTTGCCGAAAGCGATTTCTACCGGCAGGAACTTGCAGTATTTCTTAAGGAGCTTTTCGATGGTGGCGTCCTCGAGATACTGCTCGAACTCGGAGTTGATATGGAGGACGATGTCCGTTCCGCGCTCGGCTTTGATGGTGTCTTCCATCGTGTATTCAGGGTCGCCGGAGCACGACCAGTGAACGGCTTTTGCATCGGGTTGGTAACTTTGGCTGAAGATCTCAACCTTATCCGAAACCATAAACGCACTGTAAAATCCCAAGCCAAAGTGCCCGATGATAGCTTCTGTTTTGTCCTTGTACTTGTCCAGGAACTCCTCTGCGCCGGAGAACGCAATCTGGTTGATGTAACGATCCACCTCGTCGGCGGTCATACCGATGCCGTGGTCTTGGACGGTGAGGGTTTTCTTATTCTTGTCAATGATGACGCGGACGCGCGTGTCGCCGAGGTCGCCCTTAACTTCGCCTACGGAAGCGAGGGTTTTGAGTTTCTGCGTTGCGTCAACCGCGTTGGAAATCAGTTCACGGAGAAAAATCTCGTGGTCTGAATACAAAAATTTCTTGATGACGGGGAAGATGTTGTCTGATGTTACCCCGATGTTGCCTTTGCTCATAGTATGATGTTTTTTAGTTTTCCAGGTTGCTAGGGGACTAGTTTTCTAGGTTGCCAGGCTTCTAGGTGACTAGGCTCCCAGAGTGCATGGACAAGAACCGTGCCAAAGGGGAAAAGAGAGGACGGAGACTGACAAAATGGCAGATAGAATGTAGGAAGCGAGAGCGCGGAGGTGTGGGAAGCGAGGGGGTTACTTCTTGATGACATCGAAGCCACGGCCGAAGACGCCGGAGACGTTGGCGTAACTGACAAAGGCATTCGGGTCGATGGACTGAATGAGGTGCAGAATCATCTGACTCTCATGCTTGCGGGCAAGGACAGTAACCACTTCCATCGGGTGCTTGGAGTACCAGCCTTTACCTTCCAAGACGGTGACACCGCGGTTGACCGTGTTGTTAATCGCCGTGGCAATCTCGGCGCTCTTGGAGGAAAAGATAAAGAACTGCACGGACTGGCGGAAGCGGGAAATGAACCAGTCCAAAGCGGCGGTGTAACTGACGGTCATACAGAGACCGCACATGATACGCTTCAGTTTGAAGTCGGTGACATCAGTGACACGGTCGGCAAAAGCTTCCGGCACAGGCAGGAACCATGAGGAAAGGATGATGACAAAGTCACAGATGACCATGACCTTGCCCAGCGAAATGTCGCGGTACTTGTTGACAATCATGGCAATGATGTCCGTGCCGCCGGAGGAGCCGTTGTTGAGCATCACGACGCCCAGGCTGAGACCAAAGAGCGCACCGGCAACAATACAGCCGACGAGCGGGTCTTCAATGAGCGCTTCCGTGCGGATAGGGATGATGCGATACCAAAACGCCACCGCAAAGACGCCAAAGACCGTGCGGATACAAAAACGCCAACCGACCGTGAAAGCCGCGATGGTCAGGAGGATGATATTAATGACCAGCGTTGTGAGCCAGATAGGCAAAGCGCCGCCGTAGTGCGGGAAGACAGAAGGAAAGAGCCCTTGCGTAGCGTAGTAAATGATCGAGCAAATACCCGTGAGACCGCCACCGACAACGTTGTGCGGGACAAAGACCCAGTTCACCATCAAGGCAAAGGGACAAAGCGCCAAGAAGATAAGAACGTACTCGCGGAGGACATTTACAATCTGGCGATTTAGGATTTTGTCATTTTCACATTTGCTCATTTATACATTTTCTCATTTACTCATTTTATCATTTTTCTTTGATAGATTCGAAGCCGCGGCCGAAGACGCCGATAGTTTGTGTCTCGGAAACAAAGGCATCCGGGTCAATAGCACGGACAAGGCGGAAAATACGAGTGGATTCGTTCTTGCGGGCAATGACGGTGACAACCTTCATATCCTGCGACGTGTAGCCGCCGTGTCCGTCCAAAATGGTCACACCACGGGGCACCTGCGTCATTATCGCGTGCGCGATTTGTTTATAGTGTTTCGAGAAGATGAAGAACTGCACCGACTGGCGGACGCGGTTCATTATCCAGTCCACAGCCGTAGAGGACATGAAAGTATAGCAAAGACCAAAGAGGATCTTTTCTATACTATGTACCTCTGGCAGGAAATACGCGCCGGCAATGATAAGGATGTTGCTGGCAAGCATGGCACGCCCCATCGGCAAGTGGCCGAACTTGGCAACAATCATAGCAATAATATCCGTGCCGCCGGTGGAACCGTTATTGAGAATGACAATGCCCAAGCCCGTTCCGGCGAACAGTCCGCCGAGAATAACCGCCATGAACGGGTCGGAGATAGCAGGCGTGTCGGGAATGGGGATAATCTTCAGCCAGACGGTGAGGCAGGCCACGCCGTACATCGTGCGGAGGCAGAACTGCCAACCGATGAGCTTGACAGCAACAGCCAACAGGACAACGTTAAAGGCCAAGTTCGTCGCCCACACAGGCAACGCGCCGTCCGTAGCGAAGTA
>CAJOFV010000015.1:21274-22133 GCA_905233925.1 Paludibacteraceae bacterium | reverse complement strand
AGCTCCTTTGCTTCGACAAAGGGCTTCCAGCGCCGGTAGTTGTGCAGACGCTCGGCAAGAGCGGATTTATTTTCCCATTTTTTCATTTAGTCATTTTTTCATTTTCTCATTTTCGCATTTAGAAGCGGGCGATGAGGTTGCGGTCGCCGAAGCCGTTGTCCACACGACATACGGGAATCCAGAACTTGTTGTCACGCACCCAGTCGGTCGGGTATGCCGCCTTCTCGCGGGAATACGGATGATGCCATTCGTCGGCAACAATCTCGTATTCGGCGTGCGGGGCGTTAACGAGGACGTTGTCCTTCGGGTCGGCTTCGCCGCGTTCAATCTCCGCTATCTCGGCACGGATGGTGAGGAGCGCGTCAATGAAGCGGTCGAGTTCGTCTTTGGACTCGGACTCGGTGGGCTCGACCATGAGCGTGCCATGTACGGGGAACGAGAGCGTCGGAGCGTGGTAGCCAAAGTCCATGAGACGCTTGGCAATGTCCGTTTCGGTAATGCCAATCGCGTGGAACTGGCGGCAGTCCAGGATAAGTTCATGCCCTACCCGACCGTTGACACCAGTGTAAACGATGCCGTATGCGTCGCGGAGCTTTGCCGCCATGTAGTTCGCGCTGAGGATGGCGTTCGCCGTTGCTTCGCGCAAGCCTTCTTCGCCCATCATGCGGATGTAGCCGTAGGCAATGAGCGCCATGTTCGCGTTACCGAAGACCGCCGAAGAGACACGGCTCTTGTCGTTGGAGGGCAAGTACTTAGTCAGGTGCTCCGCGCAGCAAACCGCGCCGACACCGGGACCGCCACCGCCGTGCGGCGACGCAAAGGATTTATGGAGGTTGAGGTGGCAGACGTCTGCGCCTAT
>CAJOFV010000015.1:19897-21193 GCA_905233925.1 Paludibacteraceae bacterium | reverse complement strand
CTCGAAGATGCCGTGCGTGGAAGGATAGGTAATCATGCAGCCGGCAAGGATGTCTTTGTTCTCTTCGGCTTTGGCGCGCCAGTCGGCAAGGTCGGTGTTGCCGTGCTCGTCACACTTGACAACGACCGGCGTAAAGCCTGCCTGTACACAGGAAGCGGGATTAGTACCGTGTGCTGATTCCGGAATAAGGAGAACGGTGCGCTGCGTCTGTTTGCGGGCGCGGAGGTACTCACGGATGACCACCAGACCGGTGTATTCGCCTGCAGCGCCAGAGGTTGGCTGCATGGTTACACCGTCAAAACCTGTGATGACCGCAAGCTGCTGTCCGAGTTCGGAGAACATTTCCAAGAAGCCGCCCACCTGTTTGACCGGTGCGAGCGGGTGTGCCGCCGTCCAGCCGGCAGCAGTAATGGGAATCATCGCCGCAGCGGGGTTAAGCTTCATCGTGCAGGAACCGAGCGGAATCATCGAGTGCGTGAGAGAAATATCCTTGCGGTCGAGGCGCTTGATATAACGCATGAGTTCGGTTTCGGTATGGTACTTCTTGAAAACATCGGCCTGGAGATAATCCACTTCGCGGACGCGGCTTTCGTCTATTGCCCAAAGTCCGTTGAAAGCAGCTTCGTCGTCTTCGTATTGCGGGAGGCTGTCGGAAGCTTCGGCAAAGAGTTCGATGAGGTCGTTCATGGTGTCCAGGGTAACAGTCTCGTCGATGGAAAGCCCTACCCAATCCTCGTCGGAGTAGTAGAGGTTAATGCCCTTGGCTTCGGCAGCTTTGCGGAGCTCCTTGTGCCATTCCTTGCCGCCTTCGGGGTGCGTTATCTTGAGGGTATCAAAGAACTCGGTGTTTTCCTGTCCGAAACCGTACGCCTGCAGCATTTCGCTGAGATAGACCGCTTTGCCGTGAATACCTTCGGCTATTTCGCGCAGTCCTTCCGCGCCGTGGAAGACACCGTAGAAGCCCGCCATCATTGCGCAAAGCGCTTCGGCGGTGCAGATATTCGAGGTGGCTTTCTCGCGCTTGATATGCTGTTCGCGCGTCTGGAGCGCGAGACGATAAGCCGGATGTTCGTGCGTGTCCTTGCTCAAGCCGATGATACGTCCGGGCATGTCACGTTTGTACTCGTCGCGGGTCGCCATATAACCGGCAGTCGGACCACCAAAGCCTACGGGCAAGCCGAAACGCTGTGCCGAACCGACCATAATATCAGCATTGAGGGGTTTGAGCAGCGCCAACGCCATCGGGTCGGCAATGACGGTTACTTTGAGACCGGCGGCGTGGCAGTTGTCTATGAA
>CAJOFV010000015.1:0-19836 GCA_905233925.1 Paludibacteraceae bacterium | reverse complement strand
CCGATGACAAGTTCGATGCCTTGTCCGGCGGCACGCGTTTTGAGGACGCTGAGGGTATTGGGGAAAATCTTTTTGTCAATGAAGACCTTGCATACGCCGGCTTTGACCTGGTCACGCGAACGGAGATTACGCATCATCGTCACGGCTTCGGCAGCCGCGGTGGCTTCGTCCAAAAGGGAGCAGTTGGCGAGGGGCAGACCGGTAAGGTCACTAATCATGGTCTGGAAAGCAAAGAGCGCCTCCAAACGTCCCTGGCTGACCTCCGCCTGATAAGGCGTGTAAGATGTGTACCAAACGGGGTTCTCAAGCACATTGCGCTGAATGACAGCCGGTGTAATCGTGCCATACCAACCGCGTCCGATAAGGGACTTGAAAGGCAGGTTCTTCTCCGCCATAGCAGCAAGAGAGTCCAAATGCTCCTGCTCGGTGAGCGGTTCGTCCAAATCCAACGGTTCGGAGAGGCGGATGCCCTTCGGCATTGTCTCGTCAATAAGTTGATCCATGGACTCGGCGTGAATGGTTTCCAACATCGCCTTGCGGTCTTGGTCGTTGAGACCGATGTGGCGTGATTTAAGGTAGTTTGTATTCATAGCGTATAAAATTGTTTCGGACTGTTCAGTATAGTTCAGGATGGTTCCTTATTGTTAAAGCGTGCAAAGGTACTACAAATATTTGATATATGCAAATTTTTTGCGCATTTTTGCAAAGTTGAAGTAGCAAAATACATTTTGGAAACTGTGAAAGTGTAAAAAGTTTCCAAGTTTCTTGCGAGTATGAAATTATTGTAGTACTTTTGCGCGCTTTTTTCGGGCCATATGGAACAAGTACGTGAACATATTATAGCAGCAGCAAGCGAGAAAATGCGGCAAGTAGGTATCAAGTCCATCTCCGTGGATGATATCAGCCGGCAACTGGGTATCTCGAAGAAGACGTTTTATGTCTATTTCGAGACGAAAGAGGAACTGATCCGTGCGCTGCTGCGCGAACATGAGGGCGGCATCGAAAGCGCCGTTCACAAACAAGCGGCAGGCAAATCGATTTTAGAGCTGATGCTCGGATTCATGTCGTTTGCAAGCAGCATCAAAGACGTGCGGAAAGACCCGCCGCTGCTGCATGATTTGCAGAAGTACTACCCGCAGTTGTTCCGCGAACATTTGGAGCATGTGCACGAGATTTCCGTGCGGCTGCTGCAACACTTCCTGAAACAAGGTTTGGACGAGGGGTTCTTCCGTGCTGACCTTGATATAGAAAAGACCGCGCGCGTGTTTGCGTTCATACATCAAGAGATGATGAATCTTCTCACGAGCGTGCCGGAAGAAAAGAAACAACAGGCGATGGAAAAAGTGACGTATGCGGTGGATATATTGATGCGGGGAATCATCTCCGACGAGGGGAAACGGAAAGTGGTGGAGAGCAGGGCTGCAAAATGCCCCTAAATACGGGCGTCTGACAGGCGCTTGGCATACCGATGGCAGTTTCAGGTACCGAGCAGGTACCGAGCAGCTACCGAGCAGGTACCGAGCCAGGCTCTTATGTGTGATGTGTGATGTGTGATGTTAAATATGTAATGTGTAAAAAAGAATATATGAGAAAAGGATTATTTGTTGTATTGGGCTTGATGATGTCGGCGATGTCGGCAGTGCCGGTGTCGGCTGGCGACCATGTGATGCAGGCGACGAAAGGCGCCAAAAGCCAAGAGTCAAGAGCCGAGAGCCAAGAGTCAAGAGCCGAGAGCCAAGAGGACGCTGCGCTACAGGACGGCGAAAGCGCCTACAGAAATACGCTGACGTTGAGTTTGAAGGAAGCGCAGGATTATGCGGTGGAAAAGAACCGGAGCATGAAGAATGCGTCGTTGGCCGTGGAAGAAGCTTACGCACAACGGTGGCAAACCATCGCTGCGATGCTGCCGCAAGCAGACGGAAGTTACAGCTATAGCAACTATTTGGGCTACAGCGCAACGCTGTCGATGATGGGAAACAACGTGAATATCGATATGCCAAATGTAGGCGCGTTGGGCGTAACGGCCTCCATGGGCATCAACGGACAAGGGATCGTCGGCGTGCTGCTGAACAATATCGCGATTGAGATGAAGAAACTGTCGAAAGAGCAATCGGAAAGCACGTTGCGCGGCAGCGTGATGAGCAGTTATGTAAGCGTGTTGGCGCTGCAGAGCATTGCAGGACTGCTGGATTCGAGTCTGGTGAATATCGAAGGACTGGCAGAAATGACGCAGAACGCCGTGGAAGCCGGTGCAGCCGAGCAAACAACCGCTGACTTGTTGCGCGTGCGCGTGAATAGTATAAAGAATAGCATCAACAGCCAGAAACGGAATATCGAACTGGCAAAGAGTTCGCTGAAAGTGCTGTTAGACGTGCCTGTGGAGACAGAATTGGTGCTGACGGATTCGATAGAAGCGATTCTGTCGCCAGAAAAGATGTTACAGCTACTCGGCGCGAACTTCGACATCCATAACAACCTGAACTATCAGATGTTGGAGAAGAGTACGGAGTTGGCGAAAAAGAACGTATGGATGGCAGGCTGGGCTTACGGACCGACCATCAGTCTGGGCTATAACTACTCGAACCAGCACTACTACGGGGAAGGCGGTATGCGTATGACTCCGCCGAACACGGTGCAAATAAGCGTGCGTATGCCGTTGTGGAGCAGCGGAAAACGTGCAGCGGGCGTAGTGGAGAAGAAGATTGCGTACGAGGAAGCCAAGAACACGCTGTCCGAGACCGGCGACCAATTAGGGATACAGTATCAGCAGTTATGCTTCAACCTGAACAACGCATACGAGACGTATCTGAACGAGAAAGACAATATCGAAGTGGCGCAGCGCGTGTTCGCGTCCGCGACGGAGAAATTCAAATACGGCGCAAGCAGCAACATGGAGCTGACGAACGCCAGCAATGACCTGATTACGGCGCAGTCGAGCTATGTGCAGGCGGTGCTGAATTTAGTGAATACACAAGTGGAACTTGAGAAATTTTTAAACAATTGATATGAAAAAAGTATTTATTTATGTGATGGCAGCAGCAGCCTTGACGGCCTGCAGCAAAGAGAGCTCGACCACGGATCAGGAAGAGCGCGTGGAACAAGTGCGGACAATGGTATTGCATACCCAGGAAATTGAGCGTGAGATATCCGTATCCACGAACCTGCAAGGCTACCTGACACTGAATGTAGCTCCGTCGCTTACGGGCAAAATAGAACATATCTTCTGCGAAGTGGGCGACAAAGTGGCACAAGGTCAAGCGTTAGTGACAATGGATCAGACACAGTACAAGACCACGAAGATTTCGCTGGCGAACCTGGAGACGGAGAAAAACCGCATCGAGCAATTGCTCAAGACCGGAAGCGCGACGCAACAACAATACGACCAGATTCTGACACAGTATAACTCGACGAAAGAGCAGTTGGAGTTCTTGCAAATAAACACCTACTGCAAAGCTCCGTTTGCGGGCGTTATCGTGGCAAAGAACTACGAGGACGGCGAGTTGTACAACGGTCAGCCGATACTGGTGCTGACGCTGATAAACAAGCTTAAAGCGCTGGTCGCCGTTCCGGAGATGTATTTTCCGCGTTTTAAGGAAGGCATGAAACTGACGCTGACAAGCGAGATTTATCCCGACCAGACGTTTCCTGCGACGGTGGAGGTGGTTTATCCGTCTATTGACGCTTCGAGCCACACGTTCCAAGTGAAAATCGTTATTCCGAACGGCAAGAACCTGCTGCGTCCGGGTATGTACGTGACTACGACCATCGGACTTGGCAAGGCGAACACGATTGTGGCGCCGTATCAGGCGGTGGAGAAGCTTGTGGGCGCAAACGACCGTTATGTGTTCATCAACGAGAACGGGCGCGCCAAACGTGTGGGCGTGGAGCTCGGACAGCGTTTTGACCAGAATATCGAAATCATCGCGCCGGAGATTGTGGATGGCGTGGAAATGGTAACAGTCGGACAGCACAAGCTGGTGGATGGTGTGAAAATCAACGTGGTTGAGTAATTTGAAGATTTGAAGATTTGAAAATTTGAAGATTTGAAAATTTATGGCAATTTATAAAACAGCGATAGAAAAGCCGGTAACGACCGCGTTGATATTCGTGGCGGTTATCGTTGTCGGTGTATATAGTTTCATCAAACTGCCGATTGACATGTTCCCGCAGATGGATCCGCCGTATATCACGGTGATGACGACCTATCCGGGCGCGTCGGCGAGTGAGATGGAGACGAACGTAACTAAGTACATGGAGAACGCGCTGACGTCCGTTGACCACCTGAAGCATATCACGTCACAGAGCAAGGATAATATGTCGATAGTGATGCTGGAACTTGAGTGGGGCGCAGATATGGACGAGGCGGTAAATGACGTGCGTTCGTATGTGGATATGACGAAGAGTAATCTGCCGGACAACTGCGGAACGCCGATGATATTCAAGCTGTCAACGAGTGCTATGCCAGTGGCGCAGTATTCGATTACGGCAGACGAGACCTACGCCGGTTTGGACAAGATTATGAACGACGAGGTTATTCCGCAGCTGAACCAAGTTGACGGAATCGGTAATATCTCGCTTTCGGGTGCACCAGACCGCTATGTGTATATCAATATCGACCAGCAGAAACTTGATGCCTACGGTCTGACCATCGAGCAGGTGGGAAACGTGGTGGCTGCAAACAACCTGAACCTGTCGTCGGGAACGATCAAGATGCCGCAAGAGCAGTATCAGATGCAAGTGCGGTCGGAATATATCGAAAGCTCGGAGATCGCAGACCTGATGGTGACGATGACGCCGCAAGGACAGCAGGTGTTCATCCGCGATATTGCAACGGTAAAAGATACTATCAAAGACCTTACGTTGGACGAGAAGACTGACGGCCGTGAATCCGTGCGACTGATTATCGCGAAGCAAACGGGCGCAAATACCGTAAAGATTTGCCGCGATGTGCGTGAGGAGTTGGCAAAGATACAAAAACAGCTGCCGTCTGACGTGAAGATTGAGAAGATTTATGACCTGTCAGAGACCATCCAGAACTCGATTAACTCGTTGGAAGAGAGCGTGTTGTACGCGTTGCTGTTCGTGGTGCTTGTCGTGCTGTTCTTCCTCGGAAAATGGCGTGCGACGATTATCATCGGTATTACCATCCCTATCGCGCTGATTGTGGCGTTTATCTACCTCGGCGTGGCAGATTCGTCGCTGAATATCATCTCACTGTGTTCGCTGACGATAGCCATCGGTATGGTGGTGGATGACGCGATTGTGGTGTTGGAGAATATCACGCGGCATGTGGAACGCGGTGAAGACCCGCATGAGGCATCTATTTATGCGACGAACGAGGTGTGGGTGTCGGTTATTGCGACGACGTTGGTGTTGGTGGCTGTGTT
This sequence comes from Paludibacteraceae bacterium, assembly GCA_905233925.1. GTDB lineage: Bacteria > Bacteroidota > Bacteroidia > Bacteroidales > Paludibacteraceae > Colicola. Next base: position 14,449 of record CAJOFV010000015.1, on the reverse strand, counting down.
CGTGCCGCTGACGATGCTGAACGGCATGGCCGGAATCATGTTCCATGAACTTGGATGGATTGTGACGGTGGTTTGCTGCACTTCGACATTAGTGGCTATTTCGCTGACGCCGATGCTGTGCTCCAAACTGTTGAAAGCGAAGAAAGTGCATGTGGATGAGAACGGCGACCTTGTGGATGACGAGGCGGGCAAGAAGAACTGGTACGAAAAGACTGTCGTGCGCATGCTTGATGTAATAGACGGCTATTACGAGCGGTCGTTGGGATGGTGTCTGCAACATAAATTTATCACTGTTTGCGCAATTTTTGCAATATTCGGTCTGTCGCTGTTGCCGGTCATTACCGGTCAAATTGGAACAGACTTCATGCAAGAGCAGGATAACGGACGTTTGAGCGTTGTTGTCAAACTACAACGCGGTACTCGTATCGAGGAGACGCTGAAGACCGCGCGCCAATTAGAGAAGCGGTTTATGACCCTTGTGCCGTGTATTGAGCTTATCAACACATCCGCCGGTTCGAATGACGACGCGACCATTGCGGCGCTGTTCTCTTCGACGATGAACAACAAGATTCAGATGACGATACGCTTGCCGAAGAAATGGCAACGCGACCAGACCGTTTGGGAAATCGCCGAGATTCTGCGTCAGGAAATGGCACGGTATCCGGAGATCGTGGAATACCAATGTCAAGTCGCTTCGAACGGTCCAGGAAGCGGCGGCGGCAGTACTGTCAACGTAGAGATATACGGCTATGACTTTGACAAGACGAGCCAACTCGCGGAGCAAACACGCCGCCTGTGCATGGCATTGCCCGGCGCACGCGACGTAAATATCAGCCGTGAGGACGACCGTCCGGATATCAAGATTACCGTGGATAAAGAGAAAGCATCGCGACTCGGACTGAGTTCGGCAACTATTTCGACGTATCTGCGCAACCGTGTGGCGGGTATGAACTGCGGTTACCTCAAGGATGACGGTTCAGAACATGATATCGTTGTGCGTCTGCAAGAGGAAGACCGCAACTCTATTTCGGACGTAATGGATTTGACCATTCCGACGCCAACGGGCGCTAAGGTTAAGCTGAGTGAAGTGGCTTCTATCGGCGAATACTGGGCACCGCCTACAATTGAGCGTAAGAGCCGTCAGCGTATTGTGACCGTCAAAGTGACGCCGTATGAGACCTCACTCGGTGAACTTGCCGGAGAAATAGAAGATAAAGTACTGCCAGAACTTGACCTGCCCGCCGGTTATTCGACCCACCTTGCCGGTAACTACGAGGACCAACAAGAGACGTTCAGCGACATGATTTTGCTGATGGCGATGATTATCCTGCTCGTGTATATCACAATGGCATCGCAGTTTGAGAGTTTGAGCAAACCGGCGATTATCATGCTGACGATTATTCCGGCGTTTACGGGCGTTATCCTCGCGTTGTGGCTGACAGGACGCTCACTCGATATGGTCGGCGCGTTGGGTGTTGTTCTGCTTGTCGGTATCGTGGTGAAGAACGGTATCGTGCTTGTGGATTATATCAACCTGATGCGCGAGCGCGGCGAGGAACTGAACAAGGCGATTGTGATGTCCGGCAGAAGCCGTATACGTCCTATTCTGATGACGGCGTTTACGACCGTTCTTGGTATGGTGCCTATGGCGGTTTCTTCGGGTGAAGGCGCCGAGATGTGGCAACCGTTAGGTATCGTCGTTATCGGCGGTCTGACGGTCAGCACGTTCCTGACGCTGTATCTTGTGCCCGTGCTGTACGGCGCAATGTCCCGTCACGGCGAGCGCGACAAACAAGAAGCATTGCGCAAGAAATTCATATTCATGGATATTAAGGTGAAGAAGGAGGAAAAGGCATGAAAAGTGTGATGATAGTGTTTAACCAAGCGAATACGGAGCGTGTGGAATACATGTTAGATGTGCTTGGAATCAAAGGATTTACGTTCTTCGAGCAGGTGCAGGGACGCGGCACAAACGGCGGTGAACCCCGCCGCGGTACGCACGCCTGGCCGGAGATGAACTCCTCCGTTATTACTGTTGTGCCAGACGACAAAGTGGACGTGCTGCTTGAGTCCGTGCAGAAACTTGATATGCGCAACCCCGAAATCGGAGTAAAAGCGTTCTCGTGGAACATTGAGCAGATGGTGTAGGGGGGATTTGAAAATTTGAAGATTTCTTATCTCGGCAAAGCCTCGAACGATCGGCTGAAGCCGTATGGAAAATTTGAAGATTTGAAAATTGGTGTTTTTGACAGTGGTTATGGCGGACTGACCATCTTGGAGAAGATCCGCGAGCGATTGCCGGAGTATGATTATCTGTACTTGGGCGACAACGCCCGTGCGCCGTACGGGACGCGGTCGTTCGAGGTGATATATGAATACACCTTGCAGGCTGTGCGGTGGCTTGAAAGCCAGGGCTGCAGGCTGATTATTTTAGCTTGTAATACCGCATCGGCAAAGGCATTGCGGACTATTCAGCAACGCGATATTGACCCCGCCAAGTTGCGCGTGTTGGGCGTTATACGTCCAACGGTGGAGGAAGTCCCTTCACATACGACAAGCGGTCATGTGGGCATACTCGCTACGCCGGCAACTGTGTCGTCCGAGTCATACGTGTTAGAGTTGGCGAAGACCAGCGACAAATTGACCGTTACGCAGCAAGCCTGCCCGATGTGGGTGCCACTAATTGAGGCGGGCGAACATCTGAATGACGGCGCGGATTACTTTGTGGACAAGTATTTAAGCGAACTATTTGCCAAAGACCCGCAAATAGACAATGTCATTCTCGGCTGCACGCATTATCCCCTACTCCGTCCGAAAATAGAGGCGTGGCTCAAGAAACCGGTGCAAATCATTGCACAAGGCGCTATTGTGGCCGAGAAGTTAGCGGATTACCTGCAACGTCATCCGGATATTGCTGCGGATTTGTCGCAAGGCGGAACATGCCGGTATATCACCACGGAATCCGCAAAGAAGTTCCGCGATAATGCATCGCTGTTCTTGAGCGAAGCGATTACCGCGGAACATATTGAGTTACAGTAAGTTATTACTTCCGAATCTGGAAGGGGAAACTGCCTATCATATTGCCGTCCACAAAGAAATCGGCATTATAGAAGCCTTGCACCGGCTCGGCAGAAAGACTGACATACATTGTGCCGGAGATTTCCTCCCCCGCATATTCAAACGCATGAAACGCAGAACAAGGGATGTCTGCACTTTCGAAGAAGAAGGTGTAGCCTTTGTCCTCGTTCAGCAGTTCGCCATTAGGATTCACCACGCGCAGATACATGGTTTTGTTGCCCGGTGTGCAGGTAATGTTCTTTGCAATGGTATAATCGAACTGGAACTTCTCCATTTGGCTCAAGACGCGGGTCTTGCGGTCACGCTTGTTGAGCGGTGTTACCACAAAGTTCGTAATCTCAAGCATGGACGCACGTTTGACCACTTCGGTGAGTTGGGTCTTTTCTTCCTGCAGTTGCTGCGCCTGGGTTGAGACCTCGTGGTATTGCTGCGTGAGGTGCTCGTTCTCGCGCGTCAGTTGCGCATTTGTGACATTCAGCGAATCGATTTGACGCACGTACTCGACCATTACCGAACGAACTGTTGCCAGTTCTTTCTTGAGTTCCGCGATACGACGGGCATTTGTGGCACGCGTTACACGGAGTTCCTCAAGAAGGTCTTGCACGCGCTGCTGCTCCTTGGAAAGGAGATCCTGCAGCGAGTCGTTCTTGATGTCCAGATTCTGGTATCCGTCAAACTGAATGGCGAGGTCTTCGTATTCCTCCTGAAGCTGCTCTTTCTCGAACTCCATCTGTTCGACCATTTCCTTTACTTCCTCGCGCTGACGGAGGTGAAAGAACAGTAGGACACCTATAGCGGCTGCCAAAAGCAAAATGATTATGATTGCTACTGATTTTTTCATTACAAACAGGGAATAATTTGTTCAAGTTTATTGCTGCGCGAACCTTTGACAAGGATACGGCAGCCTGTCAGCAGGTGGGCGTTCAAGTACGTTGCCAGGTCGTCCACCGTTTCGAATACAGGATATGGAGCTGTCGTTGTATGCCACTCATTGCCAACGAGATAAACCTTATCCGCTTTGCGCTCCAAAAGCATGTTCACGATGTTCTGGTGCTCCAGTTTGGTGTAGTCGCCCAGTTCGCGCATGGAGCCGAGGATATAGACCGCTTCAGTGCTGTTACGGAAGGCATTTATCGCCGCCTGCATAGAGGTCGGGTTAGCGTTGTAAGCATCGATAACAAGGTCGTTATGCGCAGTCTTCATCGCTTGGGAGCGGTTATTCGTCGGGACATACGCCCTAACAGCCGCTTCACCGGCCTCACGGGAAACGCCAAAGTATTCGCCTACACAGAGCGCCGCCTGAATATTCTCGGAATTATAGTCGCCGACGAGGTGTGTGCCGCTGAGCATTGGAGAACTGTGATAATTGACAGTTGATAATTGACAATTAGCATCCTTGCTTGCCGACTCCAGCATTTCTTTCAGGTGTTGATTATCTTCGTTTTGGAAGATGATCCCGTGATGCTCGGCAAGATACTCGTATAATTCGCCTTTGGTACGCATTACGCCTTCGAAGGAGCCGAAGCCCTGCAAGTGTGCGCGACCGACGTTGGTGATAAGACCGAAATCCGGCTCGGCAACATCCACCAGTTCCTTGATATCGCCCGGATGCGATGCCCCCATTTCGATGATGGCAAGGTCGTGTTCTTTGGTCAGCCGCAGCAGCGTCAAGGGTACTCCGAGCGAATTGTTGTAGTTGCCCTCCGTATAAAGCACCTTGTACTTTGTACCAAGCACGGCAGCCGTCAGTTCCTTCGTAGTTGTTTTGCCGTTTGTGCCGGTAATGGCGATAATCTGTTTGCCCCACTGCCGCCGCCAAGCACGTGCAAGGTCTTGCAGTTCGGCAAGTGCGTTCTCGCCCTTGATGATATATTCCGCGCCGTCTTTGACCGCCTGCTCCACGTAGTCGTTGCCGTCAAAGTGCTCTCCTTTGAGTGCCACAAAGACACAGCCGCGCGTTACCTTGCGGCTGTCCGTAGTGACAGAAATAGCCGTTTTATTTCTTATTAGGAAGCTCCAGTCCATAACCTTTCTTCTTGTCTTCGATCTTCAAAGCGAACGAGAGCAGGAACGCCAGAACGCCGAATGAAGCGAACACAATCATCGGGACGAGATAACCGTTTGTTGCCACGCGCAGTTTGCCGATAAGCAGCGGCACAAGGCAAAGTCCGATATTCTGCACCCAGAAAATAAGGCAGTATGCCGAGCCGAGCACTTTCTCGTCAATAATCTTCGGCACGCTTGGCCACATGGATGCCGGCACAAGCGAGAAGCTGACGCCGAGTACCAAAATAGTAACAAGAGCAAGCGTTTTGGACGGATAAGCCGGCAGTACGAATGCAAAGACGCTGTGGCATGCAATCATAATCAGCGAGCCGAGCAGCATCATAGAAGCCCCTTTGCCCTTGTTGTCTATAAACGCGCCCAAGAACGGCGTCAAGACCATAGCCAGAATGGGGAACCATTTGAACAGGCCTGCCGCTTCGTCATTCGGGATATTGAGTGTCTCCTCAAGGAAGTTCGTCGCAAAGCGCTGGAAGGGGAAAATAGCCGAATAATACAGCACGCAGAGCAGTGCTACGATCCAGAACATCTTCGAGCGGAAAATCATACCGAGGTCTGCAATGCGGAACTCATCTTCGGGGTCTTTCTGTTCGGTGGCTTCGCCGATGGCGATAAGCTGTTTGTCGTACTTCGCGTCCATTACCGTGAATACCAGGTAATTGAGCAAACCGACTACGAGCAGCAGTCCGGAGAAGAGGAAGGGTGCTGTTACGGAGTTCATACCATCCACAGCAAATGCCTCGCTAATCATCGGCGAGAAGAGCATCGCAGCAAACACGCCTATGCGGGCAATGGACATTTCCAAGCCCATAGCGAGTGCCATTTCCTTGCCTTTGAACCACTTGGCGAGCACTTTGGAAACGGTTGTACCTGCCATTTCGCAGCCGCAGCCGAAAATCATAAATCCGAACATTGCCATCTTGGCGCTACCCGGCATGGTAGTCCACCAGGAGTTGAGCCAAACCATGTCATTGGCACCGAACCATTCAGAAATACCGACGTATTTAATGGCAGCGCCGATAACCATCAGCGAAGCAGAAAGCGTTCCCGTAAAGCGCACGCCTGTCTTGTCGAGGATAATGCCCGCAAGAATGAGGAATCCGAATACGTTGAGCAAATATTCACCGGCAGCGTATGTGCCGAATACCCCCTGGTTCCAGCCCAGATGAGGCGTTTTCTCCAAGAGCGAAGCCAACGGAGAAAGTATATCCACGAACATATACGCGAAGAACATCATGGATGCTACCAATACGAGCACCGTCCAACGCGCAGCCGCGGAATCAGCTAATGTCTTTTGCAGTTTTTCCATAGCGTTTTTGTTTTTTGAGCCACTCGGCTTTACGTTTCTCGTAATCCTCGTAGTGGCGTTCCAAATAACCGTCCTCCATATTTAGTATTGGGCGATTTATTTTATGCCCAGCTCTTTGCGAACAGCGGGAGAGCAGTCAACTGCGTTGTCAGAGATATAAACCATGGCAGCGGAGTCGAAGATATACGTATATCCCTCACGCTCGCCGACAGCCTTGATGGCCTTGGTCAGTTTCTCGTGCACCGGCGCCAACAGTTCCTGTTGTTTCTTCTGGATGTCCTGTTCAGCGGTGGAATAGAAGGTCTGAATACGGCCTTGCATTTCCTGCAACTCCTGCTGACGCACCTGTTTGATGCCGTCGGGCATAGTTGCCTCGTTCTGCTGGTAATCCTGATACTTCTTCTGCAGTTCTTCCTGCATCATCGTCAGTTGGTTTTCGTACTGCGATTGAATGGTGTCCATTTGTGCCTTTACTTTGTTCACTTCAGGCATTTGTTGGAATAACTCGGTCGTGTTGACATGACCATACTTTTGTGCGCTAACGAGCATCGGCAAAGCCAGCGCAAGAATAACAAAAATCTTTTTCATACTATTGAAATTTAATATCATTATGTTCTACTACAAATATCGTGCCGAACTATCTCGCACCCAGTTTCTGGAGCACCTGGTCGGAGATGTCCAATTTGGACGACATATATATCAGTGACGGGTCGGACGAGCGGTCTTTGACAACGTCAATGCGCTTCTCGTTAACGATTTCCTGAATGGCGGCATACACCTCGTCCTGAATCGGTTTGATGAGTGCCTCGCGCTTTTTGAACAGTTCGCCGTCCTGACCGAAATACTTGCGTTTGAGTTCCAGTACTTCGTTCTCTTTGGCTACAATTTCCTCCTCGCGGCGGCGTTTCATCTCGTCCGACAGGAAGATTTGCTCGGTCTGGTAGTTCGTTGCCAGCACGCGTGCTTCCTGCTGCGCGGCGTCAATTTCCTTCTGCCAGCGCTTGGAAATCATGGTCAGCTGTTCATTCGCAGACTCATACGAGGGCAGGTTCTTCAGCACATACTGCATATCAATATACGCAACCGAATTATGGTTTGGCGCTGCCCAGAGCGGCATCGTTACCGCCGCAAACATTATCAATAAATATCTCTTCATAATCATCACGATTCTTACAGTTCTTGTCCAAGCACGAAGTGGAACTGACTGCCTCCGTACTGTTTGTTTCCGTTGATTTCGTCGAAGCCCCAGCCCCAGTCAACACCCAGCAGACCGAACATCGGCAGGAAGACGCGCACACCCACACCGGCACTACGCTTGAGGTTGAACGGGTTATAGTCCCTTATATCCGCAAAGCAGTTACCGGCTTCAAGGAAGCCCAACGCCCAAACCGTCGCGTTCTGCTGCAACGTTATCGGGTAACGCAGCTCCATGGTGAACTTGTTATAGACGTAACCCATGTTTCGTCCCGTAGCGGGGTCGTACGGCGTCAGTGAGCCGGAGGTATAACCACGCATGCCCACGTAATCGGTTGCGTAGGTGGTATAGCCGGACATTCCGTCGCCGCCCATGTAGAAGGTCTCAAACGGTGATTTGGCGTCTTTGTTGAAGTGTCCCACATAACCGAACTCCGCACGGGTCATGAGCACCAGTTTGCTGTCACGCGTAAGCGGCGTGAACACTTTGCCCGTAAATTTCCACTTGTGGTATTCAATCAGATGATACTTCTCCGAAGGCGTCATCTGCGAGTAGTCGGCTTTTGAGAACAGCGAGTACGGCGGCGTAATCTTCAGGCTGATTGTAAACTGCGAACCGCGGCGCGTATAAATCGGGTTGTCAATACTCGAACGCGACAGGGACAGCAGCAACGCGAAGTTGTGACTGAAACCGTCCGAAATGAGCAGGTACGGCCAGTCCTTCATCATATACAACTGATAACTCAACTCGCCATAGAACGTGAAGTAATCATCCGGCCAGCGCAGACGTTTACCGTAGCCGACGCTCACGCCGAACGTGCGCAAGTACTTGTCGGGGTCTGCCTCCGACTCCTGCAACTGCTGGTAGTAGTTCGAGTTGCCCGAGTAGTAATAGTAGTTCGAGTAGGTGTTATACAGGTTCTGGTACGCCTGGTAGTAACGGTTCGAGTAGCCCGTCTGCGAAGCGAAATAGACGCTGGCGCTCAACGAGTTGGGTCGTTTGCCGCCTAACCACGGTTCGAGGAAGGATATACTTGCCGAGGTGTAATACACACCGTTCGTACGGGCGTTAATCGAGAACGTCTGTCCCTCGCCCTGCGGCACGATGCGGTATGCTTTCTTGTTGAACAGGTTCTGAATCGCGAAGTTCGTGAACTTCAAGCCCAAACTACCCACCAGACCGGAAGCACCCCAACCGAGCGAGAACTCGATTTGGTCAGAGGCCTTCGTTTCCAGTTGATACGTAATATCCACCGTTCCTTCTTCGGGATTAGGCTGAATGTCCGGCACGAGTTTCTCGGGGTCAAAGTGTCCCATTTGTGCCAACTCACGCAGCGAACGCATGATGTCCGACTGGCTGTACAGTTGTCCGGGTTTCGTATATAACTCACGGCGCACGACGTGCTCGTAAACACGTGTGTTGCCGACGATGTTAATGCGGTTAATCGTTGCCGGTTTACCCTCGTACATACGCATTTCGAAGTCGATGGAATCGCCTTCCACCGCCACTTCCACCGGCTCGACATTGAAGAACAGATAACCCCTGTCGGTGTAGAGCTTTGCCACCGCGTCATCGTCTCCTGTCAGACGTTCGTTCAGCAGCTTGAGGTTGTACGTATCGCCTCTCTTGATGCCCAACGTCGCGTTCAGGTACTCGTACGGATAAACGGTGTTACCCACCCAGGAGATATCGCGGACGTAGTATTTTTCGCCCTCGCTGACCGTCATATAAACATCCACGCGGGTCGAATCGTCCGGATTAGGCCGCACGCTGTCCGCCACGATATACGCGTCGCGATAACCGATTTCGTTATACTTCTCGATTACGGCTTTCTTGTCTTTCTCGTACTCGTCGGTCACGAACTTCTTCGTGCGGAAGAGATTCGTGATGTGATTATCGTTGGTCTTCTTCATCGCACGGTTAATTTGCGTATGCGTCAACGCCTCATTGCCCGTGATATAAATCTTCCCGACCTTGGTCTTGACCTTTTTGTCCACATTCACCACCACTTTGACGTAGCCGGGCTTGTCGTGGTCTTCCAGTTCCCACACTTTCACTTCGGCGTTATGGAAGCCTTTGTCGGCGAGGAACTTCTTGATGACTGTCTTGGCGCGGTCGCGGAGGTTCGGCGTCATCTGGGCACCTTTGGAGATGCCGACTTTTATTTCCACATCTTCGCGTTCGCTCTTTTTGAGACCGTTATACGTCACTTCCGACACACGCGGACGCGGCTGCAGCGCGATTTCCAGCCAAATCTTCTTGCCTTCTATTTTCGTCGCTTTGATTTTGACATCCGAGAAGAGTCCCTGTTTCCAGAAGCGTTTGAGTGCTTTGGTTATCTGGTCGCCCGGGACATCAATTTTGTCGCCGACAGCCAGTCCGGAGAAGCCGATGATAACAAAGTCCTCGTAGTTGTCAGCGCCCGACACGGAAATGCCGGCGATTTCGTAACTCTGACGGCTCATCGTGTACTCAATTTCCGGCGCTGCTCCGGCGGGGGCTGCCGTAGGTTCCAACGCGGTGCTGTCCTTTACGACCAGACTGTCCGGCACAGCATACGGGTCAAACGCCGCCACGCTGTCCGCCGCCACGGAATCCACCGCAAGCGTATCTTTCACAGCAAGCGTATCAGGAGCCACAGCAAGCGTATCAGGAGCCACCACAAGCGTATCAGCAGCCACCGCAAGGCTGTCTGCCTGTTGTGCCCAAGCCGCCAGACTGACGGTCGCCAAACATAATATGTAGATGAATCTGCGCAATGTTTTACTTTATTTGTTCGGATGTTTTGCCAAAGCGCCGTTCGCGATGCTGGTAATTCACAATCGCTTTGTAGAACTCCTCCACAGTGAACTCCGGCCAGAGGCAGTCCGTGAAGTACAGTTCCGCGTACGCGAGCTGCCACAGCAGGAAGTTGCTTATGCGTAACTCGCCGCTCGTGCGGATCAGCAAGTCCGGGTCGGGCATGTTCTTCGTCGTCATCAAATCGGACACCAGTTCCTCGTTCACGTCTTCCGCCGCCAGTTGTCCGTTTGTTGCCATGCTCACGGCCTGCTGCATCGCATGCACGATTTCCCACCGCGCCGAGTAACTCAACGCAATAACGAGGTTCAGCCCCGTATTGCCCGCGGTCTGCTCCATACACGAGAGGAACTTGTCATGCGCACCTTTCGGCAGACGGTCAAGGTCGCCGATGGTCAGCAGACGCACGTTGTTCTTCATCAGCGTGGGTGTCTCTTTCGCTATCGTATCGACCAGCAGCGTCATCAGTGCGTCCACTTCCTCCTTCGGACGGTTCCAATTCTCCGTGGAGAACGTGTAGAGGGTCAGGTACTGCAAGCCCAACTCTGCCGCCGCTTCGGTGATGTTATGCACGACTTGGACGCCTTGCTTGTGGCCGAACATACGCGCCAAGCCCTGACGCTTTGCCCAACGGCCGTTGCCGTCCATGATAATGGCCACATGGCGCGGCATGCGCTCTTTCAATATTTCGTCTTTATAATTCATTCCATCATTCCATCATTTCATCATTCCATCAATTATCATAGCAGAACGGACAAACCTTCTTCTCGCGGGCGAACTCGAACACGAGGCTTAACATCAGTTGCCCGGTGAGGTCGAAGTTAAAGATGTTACTTCCGTTCAGGTCATGTGTATTCCCCCACTCCACCACGCCTTCCAGGTCGTCGGCAAAATAGAGGTTATGCTGCCAAGCCAGTTGCAGTTGCCACCGGTCTGCGAACTTCCATTTGGCGCCGAAGCCGAAAGGAAAATACGCGGCAGCCGTCTGGTACTTCAAGCCGTACAAGCCCAAGCCTATTCCCGCAAATATATACGGCGTGATCGGCTTCACGCGGCGGTCGTACTCCTCAATGCCGAAGCGGAAAAAGTTAAACTCCGCCACCACGTCAAAGTTTATCATTTTGTCCTGCCACAAGCCCGCGGATTCGTCCTCTGAAATAGGCCCCGCAATGCGGTGGTGCAGGCCTTTGAACTGGAGCGACCAGCGTTTGTCGAACTTATAGCGCAGGTGTCCGCCGTATGTTTCTCGCACGTGGTTGAATATATGCGTCGTTGCGTCGCCCACGTAGTAGCCGCAACCGCCTTGCAGACCGATTTCCATCTGGTAACGTTTGGCTTGCGCATTTGTCCTTACCGGCAGCATAAAAACGGCCGTCAGGCATACCATATATATGACGCATTTCCTGCTCAACATACAAAAAGCGCGCAAAATTACAACAAAAAATTTGAATGTGCAAACTTTTGCACGGAAAAAATTCTATTATGCGCGCATAAGATGGATTTTTGCGGCAAAATATTTGCATGGATGCAAAATATGCAGTACCTTTGCAGCTGATAAAACAAAAAACGACATCTGCTATTATTATGAAAAGACTTTTTCTTCTACTCTTCATCTTAAGTGCCGTCATGAACGCAAAAGCGTGGGAAGTCGGTGATTGGTTTACCGAAGAAGCTACTGGTATGCCTGTGCTCGTTATCTATGTGGATCAAAGCGGCGAACATGGCTTGCTTATGGCTCCGTCTGGCGGTTATACGACACAAAAAGTATTGGAACGCGATATCAAAAATATCCAAAACTATAAGAAGAAAAACGATAAGATGATGCAGAAAATCACAAGATCATCCGCTATCAAACATAACGTTGATGTCACGTACATGGATGAGTATATCGCGCAAGCAGACAAATTGTTCGATGCAGTCATAGCATGGTTGCCCAATATGCCTCTGTTAAGCGGATCGAAAGTCTCGGAAAAAGAAGAACGCCAGATGTTAAGAAATATAGCGCCCGAGATGACAGGAAACGGCCTGCATGACCAGCAACTCATCATCGACTATTGTGAGCAGAATAATGTCAACATGTCGTATTATTTCTATTCGATTGACTGGTGTCGGCAACTTGGCGAAGGATGGTTTATCCCAGGTAACGAGGAATTAGAACTATATGCTTCGTCTTTCTCTAAGGGACTTGGTGTACATATGACATTAAAAGAGGCTGGACAAGCAAATGCCGTCTTGACTTGGAAAAGGTGGATGCTACATTCTGTATTCCCTTTCTCCGTACGTTCCTCTACCTTTACTGAATGTCCGTGGGAAGATATAGGAAACAACAAAGGAAAAACTGCTACTATTATTGGTCGTAATGACCTCGACTTTCAAGATAATTATTATGTGCTCGGTCAAGGGGGAACATTCGGTGATATCTTTTATGCACTCGTGCGAAACAACCAATGTTTCAGCCATATCGTTGCATTCAAATATTTTTGATGTATGAAAAAAACATTCTCGTTACTGTCTCTCATTTGCCTTTTTGCATCCTGCCACACAGTACTGCAAGTACCACTTGCAGAGCGTAATACGCCGCAAGTGGACACACCGAACATGGAGTTCGTAGGATTTAAAAATATGAGTCGTAACAATGAAATGTTTAAAGAATTCGGTGCTGACCTCGAACGAACCAATATTGCTGTCAATAAGCAAAACTATTACATGGGGGCATTTTCTCTCACCGAACTGGACAGCTACAAAGCATCTATGCGCTACATTACTTTCATTGATATAGTTCGCCATGCCTATTCCCATAACGATGCCATCAACGATAACATCGACATGTATAACGCTGGCGTAATCATTGCATCTTTATCGTTAGGCACACTCATCCCTGTGTACGTACCACTCCTCTGTGCATGGGATAAAAACGACTGCGAAATGATGCTCAAAGGCGAATATAACCTCGTCATTTACGACACCCAGGAGAAGAAAATCATCCTTTCTTCACCTTTCGAAATCAATTACAAAAAGCTGTTCAAAGGACAATATAGCTACAAGAAGACCGATACCAAACAAGTCGATGCACAGTTCAAGAGCATGTTATACGACGAGTTTTTTGCACAGTATTTACGTGCCTACCAATACTTGCGTTCAGTTTCTCCCATCTATTTCTGATGGCTGGCGTTGAGTTGCTTGCGGAGGGCTGCCGCTTGCGCTTCAAGAATCTCCGCCTGATGACGCAACATGTAATCCGAAACCTCTTCCGCCTCGGTTTTCTGTGCGGCTTCCTCGGAAATGGCACGAAGATACTCCTCGTACCAGGGTTCGAAAGGATGCTCCTGCTTCCACTGCTCCTGCAAGAAGGCGAACTTCCATCCTTTGGCATCTTCGTAAATGCGATCTTTTGGACCGCGGTGCATAGCGTCCTTCCAAGCCTGCGTGATTTGCGCGACCTGTTCTTCGTCTGCCCAAAGGATTAGCATCTGCTTGTGCGCCTCCGAAAACGCGAGCGAGTTCCACTTCTGTTTGGGAGACTGTTTCTGTTGATACGTTTCTTCCCTGTTGCGGTACTTTTGTTTACCGCGCGGTGTTACGTAATAATAGCCCTTGCTGGATTTTTCTGTTTTGCCGTGCAAGAGGCGAACCGGCGAATCATTGGTTACGTTCATAGTTGTTTTTGGTGTGTTTAATTGTTTATACTGTTAGTTTTCATACGTCCCTTGTAAAGCTCGGTATTAGCGGCTTCGACTTTCGGATTACCGACGGGTCACCGCCGAATGATTTTCGGTCGACTGTCGGGCGACCGTCGGGGCACTGTCGGACGACCGTCGGGGAAGACGGGTTCGAAAAGAGGGTGCAAAGGTAGTACAATTTTTTGATATATACAAATTTTTGAGAAAAAAGTTTAAAGTGAAAAGTGAAAAGTTTAACGTTTAATGGATGAACGGGTGAACGGATGAGCGGGTGAACGGGTGAACGGGTGAACGGGTGAACGGATGAACGGGTGAACGGGTGAA
>CAJOFV010000014.1 GCA_905233925.1 Paludibacteraceae bacterium | reverse complement strand
GACCGGCGGATATCATCTGTTTATGCCATTGATGATCGTCAGCGTCATCTCCTATCTGACCATCATGCTGTTCGAGCCTCACTCACTGTATGCCATGCGTTTGGCACAGAAGGGAGAACTGCTCACTCATAACAAAGACCGCAACGTGCTCACGCTGCTCAAGATGGACAATGTGCTGGAGACAGACCTTAAGACCGTCTATCCGGAGATGACCCTGGGTGAACTGGTCAAGGTGATCAGCGAGAGCAAACGCAATATCTTCCCCGTGATCGACCATAAGGAACATCTGAAAGGCATCCTGCTGTTGGACGAAGTGCGCAATATCATGTTTCAGCCCCGACTGTATAACCGGTTCACCGTGGGGCAGCTGATGACTTCGCCTCCTGCCATCTTGCAGTCTGACCTGCCGATGGAAAAAGTGATGGAGACCTTTGAGGACACCGGCGCATGGAATCTGCCGGTGGTGGATGAACATCGACGATACCTCGGATTTGTGTCAAAATCCAAAATTTTCAACTCCTATCGCCACGTTTTAGTACACTTTTCGGAGGAGTAATGCAAAAATTTGCCACAAAAGTGCACTTTTATTTGCGTATATCAAAAAAAAGCAGTAAATTTGCACGCTTTTTTGTGGGCACACGCGCAAGAGCGCGCTGTGAACGCGCACGATAAATAAGCAGAATAAAGAAATAATAAATAATAAAACCATTATGCAAAACAACGGAATTGTTAGAAAATTAGCGTACTGCCTGGCGGCATTGTTGGCCTTGGCGTGCGCCTTCTATCTCTCGTTCTCTTTTGTGACCAGTCACTATGACAAGGCCGCACAAGAGTATCGATGTATCAAGACTCGTTGGCTTCCGAGAAAGTGTGGTGTGGTTATACGCTCAAAGAGTGCCGTGAGAAAGAGATCAACCTGGGTCTTGACCTCAAGGGCGGTATGAACGTGACCATGGAAGTAGAGGTGCCGAGTATCATCCGCGCCTTGGCAGAGGACAACCAGAGCGAAAATTTCAATCGCGCTTTGGAGATGGCCAGCAAGAAGCAGGAGACCAGTGGCAATGACTATGTAAGCCTGTTTGTGGAGTCGTATCAGGAGATCGACCCGCAGATCCAATTGGCTGCTATCTTCTCTACTCCCGCACTGAACAACAAGATTGCTTCGACCTCGACCAACGACGAGGTGAAAGCCGTACTCCAGGAGGAAGTGGACGGTGCGATCACCAACTCGTTTAACGTGTTGCGTACGCGTATCGACCGCTTTGGTGTGGTACAGCCCAACATCCAACGTCTGTCGCAGACCGGTCGTATTCTGATCGAATTGCCGGGTGTAAAAGAGCCTGAGCGTGTTCGTAAACTGCTGCAAGGTTCGGCTAACCTGGAGTTCTGGGAGACCTATAATCTGGGTGAGATCTTCAGTAACCTGGAGCGTCTGGACGGCGAATTGGCCAAGGGTGGTCAAGAGGCTGAGAAGGTAGAAGCTGAGACCGAAGAGGCCAAAGAAGAAGTGGCTGAAGAGGCTCAGGTGGACACCGCCAAGACCGAGGCTGAGCAGTTGGCAGAAAAAGTGCAGAACGACAGTCTTAAGGACAAAGAGCAAGACCTGGAGAAATTCAAAGCAGAGCATCCTCTGTTTGCCAAACTGCAGATCAATGCAGGCAACGGTCAAGGCCCGATGGTAGGTGCTGCGCACTATACCGACACCGCCAAGATCATCGCTATGTTGACCAGCACACAGGCTCGTCAGATCCTGCCCAACGATGTATGCTTCCGCTGGACGGTCAAAGCGCTGGATGACGCCAATGCCTATTATCAGCTGATCGCGTTGAAGGGTCACAACGGTCGTGCCAGCCTTGAGGGTGATGTGATCACCGACGCTCGTGCCGACTTCTCGCAGACCAGTGCCTATGCCAATGTATCGATGTCGATGAACTCGGACGGAGCGAAGGCTTGGCAGCGTATTACCAAAGATAATATCGGCAAATCGGTAGCTATCGTATTGGATGGACTGGTATATAGCTATCCGACTGTACAAAACGAGATCCCCGGCGGACAAAGTCAGATCACCGGTAACTTCACCGTAGAGGAGGCTAAAGACTTGGCCAACACCCTCAAATCCGGTAAGATGCCGGCTCCGGCCCGTATCATCCAAGAGGATGTAGTAGGTCCGTCGCTGGGTCAGGAGTCGATCCGTGCCGGTCTCTGGTCCTTCGCACTGGGCTTCGTGCTCATTCTGCTCTACATGATCTTCTATTATGGTCTCATCCCGGGTCTCATCGCTGACTTTGCATTGATATGTAACGTCTTCCTGTTGATGGGTATCCTCGCTTCGTTTAATGCTGTTCTGACCCTGCCGGGTATCGCCGGTATCGTCTTGACGATGGGTATGGCGGTCGATGCGAACGTGCTGATTTATGAGCGTATCCGCGAGGAAATCAAAGCCGGCAAGAACCTGCGTAAGGCTATTGACGACGGTTTCAAGGGCGCTATTTCCGCGATTGTGGATGCAAACGTAACCTCGTTCCTGACCGGTGCTATCCTTGCCATCTTCGGAACAGGTCCGATTAAGGGCTTCGCTGTAACGTACATGATTGGTATCGTTTCGTCCTTCCTGACAGCCGTGTTTATCACTCGTCTGTTGCTTGAGGACTACGCCAAGAAAGAGAACGCAAAGGAATTGAGCTTCACCACGAAACTGATGCAGAACTTCCTGCAAGGTCTGAACGTGAACTTCGTAGGTGCCCGCAAGTGGTTCTATGGTATCGCAGGCGGTCTGGTAATTCTGGGCATCCTGGGTCTTGATCCGCACATCTTCGGTAAACTGAACCTCGGTATCGACTTCTCCGGTGGTCGCAACTATATCATCCGCTTCGAGCAACCCGTGAACACCCAGGAGATTAACAATACCCTGACAGATGTATTCATGGCGCAGAATCCGGAAGGAGAGAACCTGTCCATGCGTGTTATCACCATTGGTGCTGCCAACCAAATCCGTGTTTCGACGAACTTCCGCATCAACGACAACTCCGAGACGTTGGATGATGAAATCGAAGCTCTGTTGTACGAAGGCTGCAAGAAGTATTTGGGCGACGATATTACGCCGGAACAGTTCAAATCGACGGAAATCAACCCCGAAATCGGTATCATGCAGTCGCAGAAAGTTGGTCCGGCTATCGCTGACGACATCACCAGTGCGGCATTCATCGCCGTTATCGTAGCGCTGATTGGAATCTTCCTGTACATCTTGCTGCGTTTCCGCAACTTCGCATATTCCGTAGGTGCGCTTACCGCCCTGACACACGATACGATTCTCGTACTTGGTGCATACGCTATCCTTTGGAAAGTGATGCCGTTCTCTATGGAGATTGACCAGGCGTTTATTGCTGCCATCCTGACGGTTATCGGTTACTCTATCAACGATACGGTGGTTATCTTTGACCGTGTCCGTGAGTACAACACGCTCTATCCGAAGCGTGACAAAGCCCAGAACATCAACGATGCCCTGAATGCAACGCTCAGCCGTACATTCTCGACATCGATGTCCACGTTCGTGGTATTGCTGGCTATCTTCTGCTTCGGTGGTGAGACCATCCGCGGCTTCGTATTCGCGCTGTTGCTCGGTGTGATTGTAGGTACGTTCTCCAGTATGGGTATCGCTCCGCACATCGCATACGAGATTCAGATGGCACAACAACGCCGTCGCGAAAAGAAACTTGCGAAGAAATAAGTCGTACGGTTATTATACATAATATATAAGGTGTTAACCTGTTAACTTTTGAAGATATGAAAAAGATTGTGTTTTTTAGTCTTGCAGTTCTGGGCATTGCAGTTGCCATGACTTCCTGCAAAGACAAAGAGGAAGTAAAAGAGAATGAGGTAATTCCTGAAGTTGCCGCTAAATCCATTGAGATTGCCAAAGAGCTGACCATTTATGTGGATTCCACGTATCAGTTCAAGGCGGTTGTAGATCCTGAAAACGCGACCGGCAAGGTAAACTGGAAAGTAAGTGATACACTTGTTGCCAAAATTGACGCCAACGGTTTGCTGAAGGCTGTAAAGAAAGGTGCAACTATCGTTACGGCGAATGTAGGCAATGCGATTGCAGCCTGCAACGTGACGGTTCGCAATAATCCGGTTACGCTGGAGCTGTCGATGGTGGATATTATCCAACGCAAGTGCACGGTTTCCGTTAAGCCCTCTAACGAAGAAGGTTACTACTACTGCGGTTATGCAACACCCGCAGAATTGGGTAGCATGTCTGACGAGAAACTGACGACGACCGTAGTGAATAATATGAAGGCTGTTCTCGCACAGTATGCGCAGATGGGTTACAACTACACGTTGGATCAGATGCTGCAGAAGGGCAAGAAGAACCTCATTGCATCGGGGCTTACCGCCAATACCGAGTATGTGATGTTCGCCTTTGGCGTGGATGTTGAAACGGAAACTCCGGGCAAGATTGTGACCCGTCTGCCGTTCAAGACCAAAGAGGTTGTGCCGTCTTCGATGACCTTTACAATTGAGTTTGACTCGATTGCGAAGATTCGCAAGATCAGTGGCAAGGACACGACGTACACCTATAACGGCTACTTCAAATGCAAACCGTCCAACGAGAACGAGAAATATGTCTTCACGGGCACGAAGTCTATCGTTCTGGATACCGCTTACGACAATAACGCCATGAGCTATCTGACAGCGATGGAAGCATACTACGACCAGAACTACAGCTCTTACGGCGGATTTGAAGGCGAGCAGGTCGGTTTGGTAAGACCCGGAACACGTGACGTTTACTTCCGCACGATGGAACATAATGTGAAATACACGCTTATTGCTGCAGGTTATGACGGCGGTTTCACCACCAAGGCAACCACGTTCGAATATACCTTCCAGCATCCAGACAGCGTGAAGAAGGATATGCCGGCACGCATGAACCACAATTCGACGGTTGTTCCCGCAACTGAGATTGTGCCGGTGGAGAATATGCATTTGTTGTTCCTTAAAGGAATGTGCCATTAATTATGCAGAATGATTTTATAAAGTTTGCTGTGTCGCATGGTTTGAACTCGATGCATGTCGAGCAGACCATGCGCGCTGCACAGCAGGCAACAATTACCGATAACTACATCAGTCCGTCGATTCTGGAAGAGCGCCAACTCAACGTCACGCAAATGGACGTGTTTTCGCGCCTGATGATGGACCGTATTATTTTCCTGGGCACCGAAATCAACGATTATACCGCTAATGTTATTCAGGCGCAGTTGCTATATCTCGATTCTGCCGATTCAGACCGTGATATCAGTATCTACCTCAATACGCCGGGCGGTTCGGTTTATGCCGGTCTCGGGATTTATGATACGATGCAGTTCTGCCGTTGCAATATCAAGACGATTTGCACCGGTTTGGCAGCTTCGATGGGAGCGGTGCTGCTTGTTGCAGGCACCGCAGGCATGCGTGCCGCGTTGCCGCATAGCCGTGTGATGATTCATCAGCCGCTTGGCGGTATTCAGGGACAGGCTTCCGATATCGAGATTACTGCCCGTGAAATCCTCAAACTTAAGGATGAACTCTATCAGATTCTTGCCCAACATACAGGACAAGATATCGAGCGAATCCGTCAGGACGCTGACCGCGACCACTGGATGACCGCGCAGGAAGCTCTTGACTACAAGATGATTGACAAAGTTTTTAATAAACGATAATGGCTAAGAATAAAGGCGTTTGTTCTTTCTGTGGTCGACAGATGAATGCACTCTTTCAAGGGGAGGGTGCATTTATTTGTGACGAGTGCATAGAAACTGGCCACAAAATGGTGCAGGAAATGTATGCGCAGCAGGCACGTGCAAAGAAGACGGATGATTTGAGCCTGGCCAATCTGCCCAAACCGACGGATATAAAAGCGTTCCTTGACCAATATGTAATCGGGCAGGATGAGGCAAAACGTTTTCTGTCGGTGGCGGTATATAACCACTACAAGCGTTTGCTGCAACCAATGGATGATGGTGTAGAGATTGAGAAATCGAACATCATCATGGTTGGTTCGACCGGAACGGGTAAGACGCTTCTGGCACGAACGATTGCCAAGATGCTGAAAGTGCCATTTACCATTGTTGACGCGACCGTTCTGACAGAGGCAGGTTATGTCGGCGAAGATGTGGAATCTATGCTGGTGCGCCTGCTGCAAGAAGCGGATTATGACGTTGCCAAGACGGAGAAAGGTATTATTTTCGTTGATGAGATAGACAAGATTGCCCGCAAGTCGGACAACCCGTCCATTACGCGCGATGTCAGCGGTGAAGGCGTGCAACAGGCATTGCTGAAACTGCTTGAAGGCAGTGTTGTCAATGTGCCGCCTAAAGGGGGACGCAAGCATCCGGAAGTGGAGTATATCAAGATTGATACCCAGAATATTCTCTTTATCTGCGGCGGCGCGTTCGATGGTATTGAGCGCAAGATCGCCCAACGCCTGAATACGCAGGTGGTAGGCTTTGACGCTGCGATGGAGACACAGCATATTGACAAAAAGAACATTCTCAAGTACATCGCACCGCAAGACCTCAAAGCGTTTGGCCTGATTCCAGAGATTGTCGGGCGTCTGCCGATTCTTACATACTTGGAGCCGCTTGACCGCGATGCGTTGCGCAATATTCTTGTGCAGCCGAAGAATGCTATCACCAAGCAGTATCAGAAATTGCTGAAGATGGATGGTGTGGAACTTGTTTTTGAAGACGAGGCGCTTGATTATATCGTGGACAAAGCGATAGAGTTCAAACTCGGGGCGCGTGGCTTGCGCAGTCTGACAGAGACGATAATGATGGACATCATGTACGAAGTGCCTTCCCGTAAAGACGAAGAGAAACGCTTCGTCGTAACGCGTCAGTTGGCAGAAGAGAAATTGGCTAAAGCCGATATGATGCGTCTCCGCAATGCCGTATAAATCAAGGCTCACAATTTGAGCAAATAAATGGACGAGACCGCTTTTGGAGAATAGTTCTCCGGAAGCGGTTTGCTTTTTCGCCGTGGAAAATGGCGGCGAGTGGGGTAGAAGTAGCGGTGGTGGAAGGAGAGAGCGTGTTTGTGAACGGGGTGGAGAAGATGTTGCCGAAAGAGAATTGCCCCGATTTGTCGTAGCAGCAAGGGAGAACTTCGCCGGTAAGCGTTATCACGCAGCCGGTCCACAAACGGCGGCAGGAACGGGACGGGCGGCGCTTAAGATGGTACTTGCCGTCTTTGCCTTTTGCGTAACGGGAATAGCGTTCGTCGGTTGGCATTAAAGGATTCCCGTTCTCGTAATCATACAGTTGGGCGGTTTTCAAGGTCAGGCTGTCAGCTCCCATTACTTTGTACTGCCGCTTCATGGCAGCCCATTCATGTTCGTTGGTGCGCAGCATGAGCGCTTGCAACTCAATATGCGTGTGGCTGCCGGTTTGGTCTTTCGCCTGACGCAGGTACATCAAACCATCCAACACTTTGTGCAGATTGCCGCCGACGCGGTATGCGCTGTAACTTTCTTCCGCCATGCCATCAATGGAAACAATAATGCGACTCAAGCCGGATTGCATCAGTTTCTCCGCCAATAAAGGCGTCAGCGCCAGCGCGTTGGTGGAAACCGTGGTATAAATACCTGCGTTATGTGCCAATTTTATCATTTCCGGCAAATCTTTGTTCAGCAACGGTTCACCCTGAAAATAAAACTGGATGGTATGTACGGAGGATTTTATTTGGGCCAAAATGTATCTGAATTGCTCCATTGTAAGCAACGTGTTTGAAGAGGCGCTGTGCGTGGCGTCTCTCATGCCAACAGGGCACTCCGGGCAATGAAGTTGGCAGATGTTGGCCGGTTCGATGGAAACGAAGGTCGGCAAATGACGCACACGCACTATCCCGAAAAGAGACAGTGCGTATGAAAATTCTGCGCGAATTATGTTCAGAAACCGCCTAAACATCAAACTCTTGGCAAACAGTCATGCTACTTTTGGTTTTCTATCGGGCTACTCTTATGCTTCTCTTGGCCTAATCACCCAATAATCACCCAATAATTACCCAATAATCACCCAATACAGGTTAGTTGTTGAGAGGTATTTTGTTGACGCGGCGTTCATGGCGTCCACCTTCGAAATCTGTGGTGAAGAATTGGTTGACCATTGCCAGCGCCTTTTCCTTTGTAACGTAGTTTGCGGGCAAGCCGAGTACGTTGGCATTGTTGTGACGACGGGCGAAATCCGCCAGAGGCACATCCCAACACAAAGCAGCGCGAATGCCCTGATGCTTGTTGGCGGTCATGCAAATGCCGTTTCCGGTCGAGCAAATGGTAATTCCGTAGTCAAATTCGCCTTTTTCAACGGCTTCCGCCATCGGGTGCGCGAAATCGGGATAATCGCAACTTTCGGTGGAATAGCAGCCGAAATCCTTCAACTCTGCGCCCTGGTCTTTGAGGTACGCCATCACATCCTGCTTGAGGTTATAGCCTGCGTGGTCCGAAGCCAACGCAATCTTCATTTCGTTAATTGCTTTCATATCTATTCTATTTTAAGGTGTCATCAGAAAATTACCGCCAAATTGCCAAACATCAGTTTACAAGCAATCGCCAGCACAATGATTCCGAAGAACTTGCGGATGATGTACAAAGATGTCTGTCCGAGATATTTGGTGAGCCAGTGTGTGCCGAGCAAAACGGCGTAAAGCACTAAAATACAGAGGAATACGGAGATGCAGAGGCTTCCGACAGAATATTCTGCCGTAATGGAAAGCAAGGCCGTGAATGCGCCCGGACCGGCGTACATGGGAAATGCGAGCGGAACAATGGAGCCGCTGCCGTCCAGATTGCCGCTTTGGAAGATGGTGACATCCAAAATCATTTCCAGCGCCATAAGGAAAATCACGAAACCACCGGCGACGGCAAAATATTCGATCTGCACGCCGAAGAGTTTGAGAATCCATTCGCCTGCGAAGAGGAAGGCGAGCAGGATGATGATACTTGCGATGCAGACGCGCTCGGGATGAATCTTGACACCCTTGTCCTCCAACGCAATGGTGATCGGGATATTTCCAAACGGGTCAATAATGGCAATCAGGAATACAAACGACGACAAAATTTGCCAAATGTCTATTTCTCCGAAAAATTCTCTCATGGTATTTTTTTTAGTTTTGGGCTGCAAAGGTACGGCTTTTTTTACAAATATGCAAGTTTTTTTGCTTCTAATTTTTGTAATTCGATTTTTTTTTGTACCTTTGCACGCCGAAATGGGAAAAAGTAAACCAACTAAACACTAAAATAGTATGATTAACTCACAAGACATTAAGAACGGCGTATGTATCCGCATGGACGGCCGTTTGTATTTCGTTATTGAATTTCTGCATGTAAAACCGGGTAAAGGTAACACGATTATGCGTGTCAAGTTCAAAGATGTTGTTGACGGCCGCGTTCTGGAGCGCCGTTTCAATATCGGTGAGAAACTGGAGGATGTCCGCGTAGAGCGCCGTCCGTATCAGTACCTCTACAAAGAGGGTGCAGACTACATCTTTATGAATCAGGAGACTTATGAGCAAATTCCTATCGCACATGACCTGATTACCGGTGTGGATTATCTGAAGGAAGGTTTTGTTTGCGACGTTGTTTCGGACGCTTCGACGGATACCGTGCTGTTTGCCGAACTGCCCACGAAAGTGGAGCTGGAAGTGGCTTATACCGAGCCCGGCCTGAAAGGCGATACCGCTACAAACACGCTCAAACCCGCGAAACTTGAGACCGGTGCCGAAATCCGCGTGCCGCTGTTCATCAACGAAGGCGAGATTATCCGCGTGGATACCCGCGACGGCAGCTATTGCGAGCGCGTACGTTAAACAAAGGAAGAGACGCTGTGCACAGCGCCTCTGCGAGTTACAGAAAATGGAGTTTCCTTAATCGGGAAACTCCATTAAATATGCCTTGATGAAAGCGTCTATATCGCCGTCCATAACGGCATTGACGTTTGAGGTTTGGTAATTTGTGCGGTGGTCTTTCACGCGGCGGTCGTCAAAGACATAGGAGCGAATCTGCGAACCCCATTCGATTTTCTTTTTGCCGGCTTCGACTTTTGCGGCAGCCTGGCGGCGTTTTTCCAGTTCCAGTTCGTAGAGTTGCGAGCGCAAATGGCGCAAAGCGTTCTCGCGGTTCTTGGGCTGGTCGCGCGTTTCGGTATTTTCAATGACAATCTCGTCGGGCTGGTTGGTCAGCGGGTTGACGAACTTATAGTGCAAACGCACGCCGGATTCGACCTTGTTGACGTTCTGACCGCCTGCGCCGGAGGAACGGAACGTGTCCCAACTTAATCCTGCGGGGTTGACCTCAACCTCGATGGTATCGTCAATGAGCGGCACAACGAATACGCTGGCAAAACTGGTCATTCGCTTGCCCTGTGCGTTGTATGGGCTTACGCGGACCAGGCGATGCACGCCGTTTTCGGACTTCAGATAGCCATAAGCCATATCGCCTTCGATATTGAATGTAACGGTTTTGATGCCGGCTTCGTCGCCTTCCTGCAGGTTTTCGATGGTTACTTTGTAGTTGTGCTTTTCGCAGTAACGCTGGTACATGCGCATGAGCTGTTCCGCCCAGTCCTGCGCCTCGGTGCCGCCTGCGCCGCTGACAATCTTCAGCACGGCGGGCATCTGGTCTTCCTCGTGCGAGAGCATGTTCTTCATTTCAAGGTCTTCCACCTCCTGCAATGCCTTTGCATAGGCGGCATCGACTTCTTCCTCGGTCACCAAATCATCCTTGTGGAAATCAAACGCGAGCTGCAGTTCGTCCGTGGCAGAACGCACGCCTTCATAGCCTTCAATCCAGCGCTTGATGCCTTTGACTTTTCGCATCTGCGCCTCGGCGGCTTTGGCGTCGTCCCAGAAACCGGGCGCCTGCGTATGCAGTTCCTCTTCCTCCAGTTGCACGCGTTTCTCGTCAATGGCGAGGTATTGCTTCAGTTTCTCCGCACGTGTCTGGATGTCTTTCAGTTGCTCAATCGTAATCATAGTTTGTAATTTGCCGCAAAGGTACTGCTTTTTTGGCGAGTGTGCAAATTTTAGGTAAATTTTTCCCTGAAAATCTTGCATAATCAAAATAATTGTCGTACCTTTGCGCGATTTTTAACGTTCTCCGCCCTCTGGGCGCGGTCATTGACCGAGACAAAAACATAATTATTATGGCTAACGACAAACAATCGCTCGTTGACGAGCTGAAATCTCTGCTGGAGCAGAATGTAACGGAAGTAAAAGACCAAGTGGAAAACCTCAAGACGCAATTCTATCGTCAGTATCACGAAGAACAAGCCGCACTGAAAAAGGCCGCAGAAGAAGCTGCAGCCGCTGCCGGTGAAGTGCTTGAGAACTGGCAACCGAAACTGGATGAGGCCGAACAAATGTTCCGTGAGTTATTGAATGAGTACAAGGCAAAACGCGCAGAAGTAGCCAAACAAGTTGAGGCAGAACTTGCCCAGAATCTCCTTCGCAAGGAGAATATTCTTGCACAAATGAAGGAAATGGCAGAGGCCGAAACGGCTGATGTGATGGATAACCTCAAGAAAATGCGCGAACTGCAGGCAGAGTGGAAAACCATCGGTCAAGTGCCGGCTCCCAAAGCACAGGAAATATGGAAGAAATACCAGCAATATCAGGAGCAGTTCTATGATTTGGTGAAAATCAATATCGAACTGCGCGATTTGGATTTCAAGAAGAATCTTGAGATGAAAACCTTGCTGTGCGAAGCCGCCGAGAAGTTAAAAGATAACAAAAACATCGTGGAAGCCAGCCGTGCGCTGCAACAGTTGCACGACGAATGGGCAGAGATTGGTCCCGTAGCCCGCGAACTGCGCGAGGATTTGTGGAACCGGTTCAAAGAGGCTTCGTCCGCCATCAACAAGAAACATCAGGCATACTTCGACGAGTTGCACGCAAAAGAGGCGGAGAATCTGGAAAAGAAACAGGCTATCATCGCCAAGATAAAAGAGATAGATTATGCGGCGTTCAAGTCAAATAAACAGTGGGACAAGGCGAACGAACTGATTCAGGAACTGCAGGAAGAATGGCGCAAAATTGGCTTTGCTCCGAAGAAACAGAACCAAGCCATATATGACGAATACCGTCAGGCGTGCGAGGCGTTCTTCAAAGCCAAAAGCGCTTTCTACAAAGACTTGCGCGGCGTGTTCTCGGAGAATCTTGCCAAGAAACGTGCACTGATTGAGAAAGCGGAGGCACTCAAAGACAGCGAGGCATGGCAGGAAACGACGAACGCGCTGATTGAGTTGCAGAAAGAATGGAAGACCATCGGTCCGGTGGCACGCAAGTACAGCGATGATTTGTGGAAGAAGTTCACGGATACTTGCGACGAATTCTTCAACAAGAAACGCGAGGCGAACAAGGAAGCCCGCGACGAACGTCAGCGTGCCCGCGGTGAGCGCGTTATGGCAAGCGGCGACCGCAACAAACTCGTGCGGATGTACGAGAATCTGCAACAGGAAATCAAGACTGCGGAGAACAATATTCTCTTCTTCACCGGCAAGTCCAAATCGGGCAACAAGCTTGTAGAAGACATGCAGAAGAAAATCGAGGGTCTGAAGAAACAGTTGCAGGAACTGGAGAACAAAATTGAGGAAATTGACGCTGCCGAGTAATGGCGGAACTGATTAAATATGAGGGCGTGGAGCTTCGTCAGGCGGAGCAAATTGTGCTGCGGGATATCAATCTGACGATAAACAGCGGCGAGTTTGTGTACCTGTTGGGCAAAGTCGGTTCCGGCAAATCCACTTTCATGAAATCGTTGTACGGCGAAGTTCCGATAGCTGCGGGCAAAGCGCAGGTGTTGGATTATGACATGACTAAAATCCGGCGTCGCAAACTGCCGTATCTGCGCCGGAGAATAGGCATCGTGTTCCAGGACTACCAGTTGCTGACAGACCGGTCAGTAGAGGAAAACCTGACGTTCGTGCTGCGCGCTACGGGCTGGAAGAACAAACGCATCATGAAAGACCATGTGCTTGAGATTCTCAAGCAAGTGGGGATGGACAAAAAGGCGTACAAGATGCCGTATCAGTTGTCCGGAGGAGAGCAACAACGTGTGGTTATTGCCCGCGCGCTGCTCAATTCGCCGGAGATTATTCTTGCTGACGAGCCGACCGGAAACCTTGACCCGGAAACGGGAACAGAGATTATGGAGCTGCTCCATTCGATTCGTCAGGCAGGCATAGGCGTAGTGCTTTCCACGCACAATCAGTTGTGGCCGGAACGTTTTGCCGGACGTCAATTATTATTTGACGGCGGACAAATAAGTGAGAGCAAATAGGCGCATCTGATGCAACATAGCCGCGAGACCGTTGCTGCGCGTCGGTGACAGATGTTCGCGAAGATTGATTTTGTCGATGAAGTATAACTCTGCATCGACAATTTCTTTTGGGGTATGGTTGCTCAATACGCGGATAAGCAGCGCTACGATTCCTTTAACAAGAATAGCGTCCGCGTCGCCGTGGTAAATGACTTTCGGGTTTTGGTTGTCCGTGGTGTCAAGTTCAACGGTAAACCATACCTTCGCTTGGCAACCGTCAATCAGGTTGCGGTCATTCTTATCGGAGTCGGGTAGGGGTCGGAGGGATTTGCCGTAGTCGATAATCAGCTCGTAACGGTCCATCCAGTCGTCCATCATGCTGAACTCTTCTATTATTTCGTCCTGGATTTGATTAATTGACATAAGTGTTCTGCTATTTGTTCGTCGTCATCGGGGGAGAGGGAATCTCTGTGCTTGGCCGTTTGTAGTGGGACATCAATGATTATATCCGCTTGAGCATAGTAGGGTTCGCGGGCTTCAAGTTGCGGCAGAATACAGGCGAGCAGTTCCTCTTCTGTCTTGCCTTGCAGCACAGGGCGTTCGGATAAGTCGGTGAGCATCAGGCGTTTGGCAAGATGTTCGGGTTTCCAGCGCAGGTAAATGCTTGTGCCGAGTTCCTTGAGGCATTCCATATTATCCTCCCAGCACGGATAACCGCCGCCGGTAGCATAAACTACCTTCTCAACGGGAGCCGCATCTGCCAGGTCTTCCACCACATACTTTTCCTTCTTGCGGAAATCGTCAATTCCGTATTCGCGGATATATTCCGCCGGCGAAAGACCGTGAATCTCTTCGAATGCTGCGTCCAGATCCACAAAGTACCAGCCAAGCTTGTCCGCTAGCAATTTGCCGGCAGTTGTTTTGCCGGCGCCCATATAGCCGATGAGATAAACGGGGAAGGTCATTTCTTCTTTTCCTGTTCGTCAAGCATCTGCTCCGTGTTGTCGCGCCAGCGGAGAGTGCCGTTTTCAATCCACGCAAACGGGAAAACTCCGCCGCAGGCCGGTTTTACGACGCGGAGGACGGCGTTATTCTCCTTGTTATATACGCGCGCGACAGAAGAGCAAATAGGTGCACAGACGGTCTGCACAACCAATGCGGAGTCCGCATATTCTAAGACTTCAACAACGCTGCTGTCCCGCAAGGTGTATTGCGTGTAGTTGCCCTCCATAACCGTATAGACAGGAGACATCTCCATGGAATAAAGCATGGCGATTATTTCAGGAATATAAAGCAGCAGTTTGAACATAATACGTTATTTTTTCTTTTCAATAAGTGCCACGGCATATGCTGCAATTCCTTCTTCGCGACCGACAAAGCCGAGGTGTTCGGTTGTGGTGGCTTTGATGCTGACTTGGTCAGGCGCAACGCCCATTACTTCGGCAAGACAGGTTCGCATTTGCTCAATATACGGGCTCAGTTTAGGCGTTTGGGCACAAACGGTGCAGTCGCAGTTCCCCAGTTCGTAGCCTGCTTCGCGCAGCATAGCCATGACGCGGCGTAGCAGAATCTTCGAATCAATACCTTCGTATTCGTTGCCTTTTGTATCAGGAAAATGGTAGCCTATATCCCGCATAGCGGCTGCACCAAGCAGGGCATCACACAACGCGTGTATGAGCACGTCTGCATCCGAGTGCCCGAGCAAGCCTTTGTCCGAAGGGATAACAATTCCCCCCAACCACAATTTGCGGTCAGGGGTGAATTGGTGCACGTCATATCCGAAACCGATACGCATTATTGCTCTTTGCGGTTGTTAACAAGGTCTTTGATGCCGGCAAGGTCGAATCCGAGCGTGAAACGCATAGTCTGGTCAAGCGGGTTGGATGCCGCAAGACCGATACAGTACGCGAAATCAAGCGAGAAAATGCTCAAGTGGAAACCTGCGCCTACCGTAATATACTGACGGTTACCTTTGTATTTGTTTTCGTAGCTGTAACCGGCGCGTGCGAAGAACTGGCGGTTATAGGTGTACTCGAGACCTGCGCCCCAACGCACTTCTTCAAATTCCTCTTTGGCGCCTCTCGGAGCATCTGCGAAGGATTTGAAGATACCGCTGACGGAAGTCATGTCGGAATACTCATCCTGCGTCATTTGCCATGTGCTCTGGTCGTCCGGGTCGAAGTTAGCAGCAAATTTGGATTTGCGGCTCGGAACAAGCAGTTTGTCGCATTGGAGGTTGAAAGTCAACTTGTTATAGTTGTCAAAGGGCAGCTCATAGCTTGCGCCGATACGCATCGTGGCAGGGATGAAGTTCTTCGTTACATCGTCGTAGGTCATCTTACCTCCGAGGTTCGTGAGGGTGAAACCGAGTGCGAAATAACTCGTTCCCATCTTGATATCAATCGGTTGACGGTAGTACAAGTCCACATCAGCCGCCATTGTCCATGCCGCGTGCATTTCCTGTGCAGAGTTGGAAACAGACGAGTTGATACCATTGTTGAGGTCGCTGTACATAAAGCGCAGCGCAACTGCCATCGACACGTATTCATGTAACTTACGGTAGTATGAAACGTCCAGCGCCCATTCGTTCGGGTGCGCCTCTTGCAGCACTGTTCCGGACATGTCAGTCAGTTGAACGGCACCCATTGAGAAATAAGTAAATGAACCGGCGATACCTTGTACGTCGTCCCATTTATAGTAGCCTTCAAGGTGCGCGAGGTCAATTTCGCCGACCAGTTTGCGCAACCACGGTGTGTAGTTGGCCGTGATACCGCCGTGACTGTCCATGTACGCGAACTTGGCTGCATTCCAGTACAGCGAGTTCAGGTCTGCGGTGGTGGCTACGCCGACATCACCCATACCGGCAGCTCGTGCGTCCGGCGCGATAGAGAGTGACGGCATTGCCGTAATAATGGGATTAAGAACAGGGTCTGCTGCCATTGTCGCTGCGGCGAAGCAGAACGCTGATGCAATTGTTAAAATAGCTTTTTTCTTTGCCACGAGGGCACGATTAATTTTTTGTTTCATTTTATTGAATGTTTGTTAAAATAGTTTCGTTGTTGTTAAAAAATTTCATTAAAGTTGCTTCATAGGCAAGAAATGCATTTTTTGAGTTTATTATTTGGTTACAATTATTTTTCCTGATTGTGATACCACGGAGGTTGTTTCCGTTTTCATTTGCAGGCGGTAGATGTATATTCCGGGTGTTACGCCCATTTCACCGACGTTCCATTCAATGACTTTGGCATCCTTCTGCGAGTGCTCCCAAATCAGTTGCCCGGAAGTGTTATATACTGCAATATCTGTTTGTACAAGGTCATCGGGGCGGTCGTATTCCAGTCTGATGGTTATCACGCCCGACTGGCTGACAGGGTTGGGGTAGGCGGTCACGGAGAAAACATTCATATCCAGGTCCTTGACAACCGTGAAGTTCAGCCCTTTCGTGCTGCTGTTGTTGAACAAATCCCACGCGCGGAAGGTAAGCGAGTGTGCGCCGGATTCGAGGTCAGGCATTTTGTAACTTACCTGTCCCCTGCGGAAATCGCCGTTGGTGTTCTTGAAGTAACTGTTGAGCACATAGGTCATGTGCGGGGTGTTATCCACTACCAGCAACAGGTCATGTCCGATTCCGCTGCTCACGGTGTTGATACCGTGCTCGTCGTATAGGTTGGCATAGAAATGCGGGTGCTCATGTGTTTCGCCGCCGTCTTTGAACGCGGGGTTGTTGAGGTACAGGTCTATATCCGGCCCGATGGTATCAATTACCGTTACCGGCGAACTGCCGCCGATAATGAAGTCTTCATAATGCCCGACAGCCTCTGCGGCGTTCTCGCGGTCATACGCATAATAGACAATGCGTCCGTTTCCGTAGTTGTAGCGGATGTCTTTCGGCGACATGAACGTGAATTCAAACTCGCCGTCTTTTACAGCCACTTCGCTGCTGAACAGCACATTCGGGTAGTCGTTATAGGTCAGCAACGTCTGTTTAGCAGGGTCTTTTTCGTCATTGTCACGGGTTGTAATCTGTTGCATCTTGTCATAGACGGTAGCCGTGATTTCACCGTTAAACCAGTCTTGTTTGGTGCCCAAAGAATCAATTATCTCGCCCTTTACCGTGTGTATTGTAAGCGCGCGTACCGTATCGGAGCACGAGGTCGTTTTGACACCGAACTGCGTGGGGTAGGCGAGCCGCATGGCAGGATCTGCGAGCAGCACATACGCCATTTTGTTTTTGTCACTTTTGCCGGTGCGGTTCTTGGCTATGCGTGTCGATTGTCCAAACGTCATTTCATACGCAAAGGGATTGCGATGCCCGAACAAGGTGTCACAGAAGTTGTGGTTAATCTTTTTGTTCTGGCTTGCAAAGACCGTCCGGCATGCCGAAAGCACACCAACTGCGCCGCCGTCAGGATTCATCACCGCCTCTTCCGCTGCACAGCGTTTGCCGGCGTCGAAGTGCGCAAATGAACACGTCGCGAACATCCAGAAACCGAGGTTCTCGTTAGTCAGCGCCTTGATGGAATGCAAATCCATCAAACTCTCGTTTGTAATGGCATTATAGCCGCCGTGACCGGAGTAGTTGAGGTATAGCATACCGCTGTTCAGCAGGTTCTCCACACGGTTCTTTGCCAGCGGATAACTCTCGCCGGAAGCGGTTACTTCCTGCTGATAGGCATCCAAATACACTTTGTTGACCACAAAATCAGGATTCTTCACACGCACCGTTTCAGCCCCTTCTTCGGCGGTTTCCGTATGTAGTCCGTTGTCTCCGTCATCTGCAATGAACAGCAGTTGGTTCTTCCAATTGCCATAGTGGTCGTTTTTCATGTACGCCAGCAGTTTGTCTACGATCTGCTGCGCCTCTTCCAGGTTATTCACCGGCAGTCGTCCGACGCCTAATTCCATGTCCGCCGACATATCCGTTTCGCCTTCCTCATTGTGCATGAACCCGAAATAATCGTCTGTTGCGTAGGCTTCGGTTTCTATCGTAGAGTTTTTCGCCTGATAGGTCAGCAACGTGGCAGCGCCGCTGCCTGTCAGCAGTTTGCGGTTGTCGAATGTTCCGTCACCGAACAGCAGCAAGTGCGACGGCTTGTGTATCGAGCCGACACCGCGGTCGTACAGCATCTTCATAATCCAGCGATAAGCCGATGCGTCCGGTGTGCCGCTGGAGAATTCGTTATAAACCTGTTGGTCTGTCACGATGGCCGTTGTCATTTGGTCGTGCGTCTCATGCGCTTTGGCAAGGCGTTGGGCCTGTGCGATTAGTCCGGCCGGTGTGATAACAACAAGGTCGATATCTTTTAGTTTATGCAGGTCCTGATTGGCCACCTCGCCCACATAACTTGCGCTAATCCATTGTCCGCCGGCAGGGTTAACGGCTACATATTCCTGCACTTCCGTGCTGTTGCTTTCCGTAAATGTCAGCGTTCCGCCGTTTATGTCGGTCTGCACGCGGTAAATGTCATCCAGGTTGGTAATGTTCCAAACCTGTGTTGTGGAACCTACACCGGTCAGCACGTACTTGATAGGTGTCGCCGAAAGGAAGTTCGTCGCCGTACGGAACGGCAAATAGGAGCTGGTCATCGTCAGCCGGCACTCCGGCGAAACTTCGATATAGTTCAAATATCCGGCGGCACTACCGACGCTGTTGGCGTAATGAATCTTCACCGTTTGCGTTGAACTGTTGGCGGGCGTTACAAGAGTGTTGCAGAAGCCCGTCTTGGCGTACGTGTAGTTCTCGGTGGAGATATCTATTCCCGGCACACTTATTAACTGCTGCTGGCTGCCGACCTGCACCGTGAACGTGGACGGAGCGGTTGAATTGGCAGCCACATCTACATACAGCCGCATCGGCGAATCGGCAACTATATTTGCCGTGCGCAGCGTGAAATTCTGCGAGGTGTTCGGTCCGAACCGTTCGCCATAGAACTCACGGCCGCCGCCGTCAACGCCGTTTTGCGGGTCAAGCAGATTGACGTTATCAACCTCGTGCAACTGATAGTTCACATAGGTCGTCACTTCAGTCGGCGTAGTCTCGTATGTTCCCCGTTTCTCGCCCGTCAGCAGAATCTTCTGTTCGCCGGTGTTGTCCGATAGGAAGTAGTAGCCGTAATCGCTGTACGGATTGCGGGTGTGTATAAAGCGTGTGCCGTTGTATTGCCAACTGAAGTTCGCCTGCGCATAAAACAAGATATAATCGCCGCTGTTGAACACGCCGTCGCTGCCTTTCACCATCCAGAACCCTACCGGCGGAAGGTCATCAATTTTGTGCTTGGTAAAGTCCTGCGGGAGCATAGCACCGCCGTAGCCGTAAACGCGCACGTTTGCCGGCGTCAGACCCATGCTGACAAGCTCGTCATACGTGATGCGGCACACGCCGGACTCACTCACGCGAATCTTCACCCAGTGTCCGCTGCGCAGTACGGAGTTCGGCGCATACGTATGCTCAATGCCAAACGCGCCCAGCGTCAGCATCAAACCCAACAGTACTATGTGTGTTCTTTTCAACATCTATTTTACTTTGCAGTACAGCCCTTCTTCCTCAATCACTTCGTCCCGTTCCACTTTTCGGGCGTCTTCTTTGTAATGGATATAAATCAAATCCCCTTGCCGGATGGTCATTACTTTGCTTGCCGCTTCAATGGCCTCTTCCGGCGGAATAATCAGTCCGTCCGGCTTCTGTTTTTCTCGCCATTCTCCCACGGCCAGCGAATAATCAAATCCTATCGCGCGCGTCCAGCTATGTCCGTTCTGCACGGCTTCGCTCAACACATCTGCCGCCGTAAAATCTGCTCCTTGCGCGACGGCATCGTAGTACCGGTCCGCGAATTTCGCTGCAATTCCTTTACCTAACCGGCTGACGCGCAGCACGATACAGCGGTTCATGCGCACGTCGTCCGTCCAGTCGGGTTTGAAGAACGGCTTCCGGTTCACCAGCAGGGAGCTGTCGCCTTTGAGCACCATTTCGGCACTTCCATTCACGTATGTGAAGCCGATAATCTTCATTCAAGCCGCAAAATTACGATTTTTTCTGCATTTACGCAAACTTTTCTGCACTTTTATTAAAAAACATGCGTTTTTTCTGCTCATTTTGCACGAATAAACAGCTGTACCGGCGTTCCCGTGAAGTCCCACCACTCGCGCAGTTTGTTCTCAAGGAACCGTCTGTAGGGCTCTTTTACGTACTGCGGCAGGTTCGCAAAGAATACAAATGTCGGCACTTGCGTGTTCGGCAGCTGCGTGCAGTATTTAATCTTGATATACTTGCCTTTCGTGGCGGGCGGCGGATAGTTTTCAATCAGCGGCAGGAACTTCTCGTTCAGTTGTGCAGTCGGAATCTTCTTCTGCTTGTTCTCATACACATGCAGCGCCGTCTCAATCACCTTGAAGATACGCTGTTTGGTCGTTGCGCTCGTGAAGATGATCGGGAAGTCCGTGAACGGTGCAATTCTTTCTCTGATCGCCCGCTCGTATGCCTTGATATCCGCAGTGGTTTTGCTTTCAATCAAGTCCCACTTGTTGATGCACACCACCAGTCCTTTCTTGTTCTTCTGAATCAGGCTGTATATATTAAGGTCCTGCGACTCAATGCCGCGCGTCGCGTCAATCATCAGGATGCAGACGTCCGCATTCTCGATGGCGCGAATACTCCGCAGCACCGAATAATACTCCAGATCCTCGTTCACTTTTGCCTTCTTGCGAATGCCGGCAGTGTCCACCAGATAAAAGTCCTTACCGAACTTGTTGTACCGCGTGTAGATACTGTCCCGTGTCGTACCCGGAATGTCCGTCACAATCGTCCGGTCTTCGCCGATGAAAGCGTTGAGGATACTGGACTTGCCTGCATTCGGCCGTCCCACAATCGCGAAGCGCGGCAGTTCGTCCTCCAGGTTCTCGCCGTTCACGTCCGAGCGGAAGCGCGAGCATATCTCGTCCAGCAGTTCGCCTGTTCCCAGACCGTTCTCCGCGCTCAGGATGAACGGTTCTCCGAGCCCGAGTTTGTAAAACTCCGGCGCGCCGTACTGTTGGTCGAACGCATCCACTTTGTTCACGGCCAGCACGGTCGGTTTCTTCGCCTGACGTAGCAGGTGTGCCACTT
>CAJOFV010000013.1:36504-42278 GCA_905233925.1 Paludibacteraceae bacterium | reverse complement strand
TTGCAATATTTTTGCGTAGGGCAATAGGGCAAGGGCATAATTCATATTGCATTGGCCCTATCTTTCTTCGTTGATTACCCCGGCATCCTATGCCGCCCGTTCATCCGTTCACCCGTTCACCCTTTTCGAACCCGTTTTCCCCGACGGTCGACCGAAAATCATTCGGCGGTGACCCGTTGGTAATCCGAAAGTCAAAGCCGCTAAAACCGGGCTTTATAAGGGACGTATGAATACTAACAGTATACACAATTAAACACACCAAAAAAGAACTATGAATTTTTGCTGTCATTTTTACCGCCATTATCATATTTTTGCTTTAATTATCCAAAATAATTTGCACACCTCAAAAAAAAATAGTAATTTTGCACTATGAAATTGAGCAAGTGAAAAAAACAATAATATGAGACGTTGTAATCCCAAAGTTGTAACACCTGATAACATCACTCATTTGTCAAAATGCGAAGTGTTTGTCTTTGGTAGCAATCTTGCCGGACAGCACGGCGGAGGTGCTGCTCGAATGGCGTATGAGCATTTCGGAGCTGAGTGGGGTGTGGGTGTCGGTCCAACAGGTCAATGCTATGCCATACCTACCATGCAAGGTGGCTTAGATACCATCCGCCCGTATGTGGATGAGTTTATCGAGTACGCAAAGGCACATCCAATGAATCGTTTTCTTGTAACACGTATCGGTTGTGGTATAGCCGGTTTTACAGACCAACAAATGGCTCCGCTGTTCTTTGAAGCAAGGTTCGTGGAGAATATCACGCTGCCTCTTGAGTGGAAGTTCGAGATCCGTGAATTGTGCTACAAAGCAGGTATTGATATCGAGAAGAGGCAAGAAGAAACTTTCCATGTAGATGTGCCG
Organism: Paludibacteraceae bacterium; assembly: GCA_905233925.1. Classification (GTDB taxonomy): domain Bacteria; phylum Bacteroidota; class Bacteroidia; order Bacteroidales; family Paludibacteraceae; genus Colicola. The sequence goes on along the minus strand of CAJOFV010000013.1, from coordinate 41,413 downwards.
GAAGTGATTACGGTTGAAGCGCTCCAGGAGTTGTGCGAGAAATGCACCTACAGAATTGGTGCATGTTTTAACAAATATTTGCCACCAATCGCTATTCGTTACGTCATCGATACAAATAAATTCGGCTACGCATCTTTTGGTGATTTCTTTTTCTATCAAGGTGCACTTTATGTCTTTGAGACGGATGAGAAATATAAGGAGGAGCATAATGCCGGAGTCGTTTGGGCTGTCTTTGGTGATGAATGTGAAGGACATGGTTATGCACATGAGGTCATCTTTGCCGGCGTTCGTACGCCGCACACGGACATAAAAGGCGATTATATCTATACCGGTGATGCTGTTATGACCGATAAGTTAGGCCTTAATAAAGAGCATATCTATGGCGTACAACCTATGGACTTGGACGGTGATTACGGTATTATGTTGGATAACCATTGTGTTTTGCTTGGCGATTGTAAAAAGATTGTTCGTGTAGGAACAGTATTCTTCAACTTGCCTAAAGAGGCGGAAATTGACATGTTGCATTTCATCGAGAGACGCAGTAATGAACTGCATAGTTGGTGTGGCGGTGGTTCGACAGGCGACATTAATCTCCGTCATGTACGCTTTACACCTAATTTCTTCGAAGACGAAATCGGGTATATCGTGATGGAAGGAATCCGAGATGACGATTTTGATTGGAGACAGGCACACTAAAAGAAAAAGCATGAAAACAGACGTAGGACATATAATCTCCGTGCAGGATTTGTTGCTGTGGGGTAACAAAAACGAGGCGTTTTGCAAGGAAGCAGGCACAAAGCATCCTAAAATCAAGTTGCTTCGGCATAGTGACGATAGAAAAAAGGTAATAGATGGTGTAACAACCGATAAATCGCTATATTACCTCTATCGAGAAGAACCGGAATTGTTTGCAAAATATCAAAACGAGCAACAAACCAAATTGTTCGAGAATGTGAATTATATTGTGTCGTTCCTTGGAGAGGAAGGTATAACCGCACGGTTTATAGGTATATATAAGAACTGTGGTGGCAAAAATCTAAATGCGCCACACGAAGATCGCAGTATCTTTGATTTTCAAAAGATAGACGGATATACGGAGTTGGAGAACAAACTTATCATTGAATGGCCTAACGCGCGATCATGGCATCAGTATTGGGACAAAGAGAAATATGTAATTCGCATTGACAGGGGGCTGACAGAAAATGGAATGCCGGTATTTACGTCGTACGAGGATGTGTTGCTTTCGTATAGCGAACTGCAGACAATATACAAAAGTAAAGGTAAAAATTTCGAGTGGAAATCGCGCTTGGAGGCCTGCAACTGCATATATCTTATACTGGATAAAAGCAACGGGAAACAGTATGTGGGAAGTACATATAGCTCAAATCGAAAATCGATGGTTGGCATATGGAAACGTTGGGCGGAATACGCAGAAACAGGGCATGGCGGAAACAAAAGTTTGGAGGCACTTTGCACGAAAGACCCTCAATATCACGTCAAGAACTTTCAATGGACTATTTTAGAAGTGCTGCCGTTAAATGTTGCTCCGCTTGTTGCCATTGAACGCGAGAGTTTTTACAAAAAGAAATTCGGAACCGCTGAGCCAAACGGATATAACAACAATTAGGTCTATGTTTTAGCCCGAGTAATCATCGTGCCCTTCGGCGGCATCCTTGTCGCTGTTTTGTATGTCCCTTTCGCCAGTATGTAATACCACCCATCTTCTCTGCCGGATTATTTTACAAACATTTTTCGCTCATTTTTCGTTAAACGTTAAACATTCGACATTAAACATCAAAAAAAATTTGCACACATCATTTTATCTAGAAACTAATCCGGACGAAATACTGATGCCGGACGACAGCGATCTCCCGTTCTGACATTTAACTTCTATGTTTTAGTTTGATTATGCATCGTCTGCGTTATGAGCGCCGATTTGGGGAGTCCGTTACGTAAAAACTGGAATAATCCGATATATGTAATCCCATTATCGTCAATCCAAGGCACAATGTCGTCCCCCACCACAACAATCTTTCTGAAACTGTCATCTATACGTTTGAGCGAATTGAGTTCCTGTTCTCGTTTAGACTCATCGTCTATCCGATATGCAGATTGAATATAGTATTTCTCTTGTCCATTAGTAGCAATAAAATCAACCTCGTACGGCACTTTCTGTTGCTTGCCGTCTTTCATTTCGCGCACTTCGACTACTCCAACATCTACCAAATATCCAAAAATACGCAGATGGTTAAAAACGATATTCTCCATGATATGAGTTAACTCCTGTTGGCGAAAGTTCAACCTCGCGTTGCGTAAACCGATATCAACGGAATAGTACTTCTTAATAGATTCAAAATAACGTTTCCCTTTAATATCGTATCGTTTGGCAGATTCAAATAAAAACGCGTCTTCAAGATAGCCGATATATTTATCAACGGTTTCTCGATCAGCCTTCATCTGCTTAACCGACTGTATGGTATTCGCCAATTTAGTCGGGTTATTCAGAGAGCCAACAGACGAACACAGTACATCTGCCAAGTTCTCCAATAATTCTGTGTTACGAATATTGTGACGCTCTTTCACGTCTGCCAGATAGGTCTTTTTCCATAAACGCTGCAGATAATTTATTTTCTGCTCCGCAGATGGATGGTTTCTCAATCCAGGCAGTCCTCCAAAAGTGTAATATTCTTTCCAAAGCTCATTAAGTGACCCGGTTCTATCAATACAAAATTCCCCAAACGAAAGCGGATAGACATGTACTTCATCTCCCCTTCCGCGGAACAGGGTATTAATATCCGAACTAAGTAAGTGGCTATTGCTTCCGGTTACATAGATATCTACGTTTGGCTTAGCGTTCAAACCATTTATCAAGCGTTCAAACCCAATCACTTCCTGTATTTCATCCAACATTAAGTAATAATTACCGTCATCTTTAATCCGTTCATACAAATAAGTTTTCAGCACCTTTACATCCAACAAATCGTCTCGCATATTTTCGTCATCTTGATCAAACGACAATGCGATAATATGGTCTGCCGGCACTCCTTGCTCCAATAGATAATCCATGTACACGTGCGAAAGCAACCATGACTTACCACTTCTTCTTGGACCGGTGATGATTTTTACTTCGCCATTATTGCGACGCGCAATCAATTTGTTGAGATAAATCTCACGTTTGATGTAATTCATATTACTCTTATTTTGAAATTCGCGGCAAAATTAGTACTTTTTTTTTGATTGCGCAAATATTTATCCGTATTTTTGTACTAATTTGCACTAAATTGCGATTTCGTGTGTGCTTTTTCCGCATTTTTGTACTAATACCGCCCATCTTCTATGCCGGATTATTTTCAGTTAGTTCCATTTTGGAACATCCGTTCTCTTATTTCGTTTCATTCAAACGTTTTTTCGAGATATGTTCATAAATTGCTCAAGAAAAGACAAAAAAATGATTTTTTGTCCGAATTATTTGCATATATTCTAAAAATGTTGTAATTTTGCAACGTTTTTGGAACAAATCGACCAAATGACATATACACAGTTCTATAATCACTGGCATCGTCTGGCTGAACTATTCTGAACCATCCTGAACAACAAAAAAGTATCCTTCCGGGGGTACTTTTTACTTTTCACTTTAAACTTTACACTTTAAACTTTACACTTTCCACACAAAAAATTTGCACGGGTCAAATTTTTTGTGTACCTTTGCGCGCTAAAACTATAAATACACGCAGATTATGAAAAACAAGCGGTTTATGTTGGTGCTTTTGGCACTCGGGTTGTTCTGCCTGAATACGTACGCGCAGGACGACTGCCGGTATCACGAACTGAACGGTCTCAAAGGTGCAGCCCTGCGTCAAGGACTCCAGGCTATCATCGCCAATCATACCGTACTGACGTACAGTCAGGTGCGCGCCGACAAAGCGAAAGTCGATTTGGACGAGAACCAACAGGTGCTGGATATGTACTCCTCCTGCACGTTCGACAAGACGGCGCACTGCGGTTCGGGGACAGACTTTCCCGCCTGCGACTGCTATAACCGCGAGCACTCGCTGCCCAAGTCGTTCTGGGGCGGTTCGCAGGACGAGCCGATGTACACGGATTTGCACCACGTTATCCCGACGGACTTTGTGGCGAACAGCCAGCGTTCGGCGTGGATATACGACGAGGTGAAGAGTGCGTCGTGGACGAACGGCGTGTCGAAGCTCGGCACCAGCAAGAACTTCAGCGGCGAGACCGCATTAGAGCCTGCGGACGAATACAAAGGAGACATTGCGCGTATATACTTCTACATGCTGACCTGCTACCGTGACAAGAACTTCACGCAAGGCGGCCGCGGCAAGATATATTTCTCCTACTCGGGCGGCGAAGCGAACTTCACCTCAAAAGCCATCACGCTGCTGCTTAAATGGCATCGCAACGACCCTGTCTCGCAGAAAGAGATAGACCGTAACGAGAAAGTGGCGAAGTTCCAGGGTAACCGTAATCCGTTTGTGGACGAGCCGGATCTGGCAGAGTATATTTGGGGCACAAGCGGTCAGGCATATACCTGCAACAGTCAGGCATTCGAATCCGTGGAGACACCGGCAGACACCCGTGTCATCAAACGTATCGAAAACGGCAGACTGGTTATTATTGTTGACGGCGTGAAGTACAACGCGGTGGGACAACGGATTGAATGAACGAGGTAAAGCACATATATTTCTTGGGCATCGGCGGCATCGGCATGTCGGCTCTGGCGCGTTACTTCCGTACGAAAGGTTATGCGGTGGAAGGGTACGACCGTACGCCGTCACCCTTGACGCGGGAGTTGGAGGCGGAAGGTATCCGTGCAGTGGGCGAGGCAGAGGCTAATGCTATTAGAGCCAAGGCTCTTGCCGAGGCTGAGGGTCTTAACAAAAAGGCAGAA